>NZ_CP041767.1:2027500-2195000 GCF_022026395.1 Brevibacillus brevis
GACTGAAACAGTAGGCACGATGATGGGCGAATTCTATCCAGAGGTTGTCCAAAAGCGTGCGTTTATCGAAAAAGTCATTCGTGCCGAGGAAGAGCGCTTCCACGAGACACTGAACGACGGTCTGGCGATCCTGTCCGACATGGTAAAAGCAGCAAAAGAAAGCGGAAAGACGCAACTGTCTGGGCAAGATGTGTTCAAAATGTACGATACGTATGGATTCCCTGTTGACTTGACAGAAGACTTCGCAGACGAGCAAGGGCTGACTGTCGATCGCGATGGCTTTGATCAAGCGATGGAAGAACAGCGTGAGCGCGCACGTGCAGCACGTCAAGATGTAGACAGCATGCAAATCCAAGGCGGTCCATTGTCTGATTTGACGGTTACGAGCCAATTTGTTGGTTATACTGAACTGGTAGCAACAGGTAAAGTGGAAGCGATTATTTTGGACAACCAGCTGGTAGAAGAAGCAGAAGAGGGGCAAACCGTACAAGTCGTTCTGAGCCAAACTCCTTTCTATGCAGAAAGCGGTGGTCAGATCAATGACGAAGGTTTCCTGATTTCTGATATCGTGAAAGCACGCGTGACAGATGTACAAAAAGGACCAATGGGACAAAATGTGCATTCTGTTATCGTCGATGCAGGTACCCTGCGCAAAGGTGACGAGATTCGCGCGGAAGTGAATCGTGAAGCACGTCTGGCTATCACGCAAAACCATACAGCGACTCACTTGCTGCATCAAGCACTCAAGGATGTCCTGGGAACGCATGTCAATCAGGCAGGTTCCTTGGTAGCACCAGAGCGTCTCCGCTTTGACTTCACTCACATTAGCTCCATTACTCCAGAAGAACTGGAGCGTATCGAAGCGATCGTGAATGAAAAAGTGTGGGCAAACCTGAGTGTCGAGATCTCCAACAAACCATTGGCTGAGGCAAAAGCGATGGGCGCAATGGCGTTGTTCGGTGAAAAATACGGCGACGTTGTACGCGTTGTAAAAGTGGGCGAATACAGCCTGGAGCTGTGCGGTGGATGCCATGTAAACAATACCGCGGAAATCGGTCTGTTCAAGCTGGTTAGCGAGAGCGGTATCGGCGCAGGCACACGCCGGATCGAAGCAGTAACAGGGCGCGGCGCTTATCAGTTCTTGAACCAGCAGTTCACTACGCTCAAAGAAGTGGCGCAAGCACTCAAGGCACCAGTTCTGGCAGAAGCACCTGCACGTGTAGAAGGTCTGCAACAACAATTGAAAGAAGTACAGCGCGAAAACGAGTCCCTGCGTGCAAAACTGGGGAACATCGAGGCAGCGTCGTTGACGGATAAACTCCAACAAGTAGACGGTATGAACGTACTCGCTGCACGTGTTTCCGCTGTCGATATGGACAACCTGCGCGGCATGGTAGATGAGCTGAAAAACAAACTCGGCTCCGCTGTCATTGTGTTGGGTGCGGTCGATGGCGACAAGGTGAACCTCGTTGCAGGTGTAACCAAAGATCTCATGGATCAAGGCATTCACGCTGGCAAGATCATCAAGGAAGTCGCAACTCGTTGCGGTGGCGGCGGTGGTGGACGTCCTGATATGGCACAAGCCGGTGGTAAGGACCCATCCAAGCTGCAAGAAGCTCTGGACGCTGTGGTTGACTTCGTGAAGAGTCAAGTAGTAGCGAAATAGTGCGATTGCAAGAGAAATTTGTATAATCGACAGGAGTAAACGAAATCCGAGTCGAATACAAAAAAGAGTATGTAACCAAAAGAGTCTCAAAAGGAAATCGAGGTGTTGATTGTGAGTTCGTTGGATAATACCATGAAATTCACGGTGCCCAAGGAAGCGAATGCGGCGGATGTGCAAGAAACATTGACAGAGGTGTACAAAGCCCTGCAGGAAAAAGGATACAACCCGATCACCCAGATCGTAGGTTACTTGCTTTCTGGCGACCCGGCGTTTATCCCACGCCACAACAACGCGCGGAGCCTGATCGGCAAATTGGAACGGGACAAAATTATAGAAGAGTTGGTGACCGTTTACTTGTCAGAGCGCAAGTAGACCTTAACGATGACACGATTGATGGGGTTGGATGTAGGCGACAAGACGATTGGAGTGGCTGTCAGCGATGAGCTGGGATGGACTGCGCAAGGAGTAGAGACCATCAAGCGACAATCCAAGGAAAAGGATCTTGCCCGCCTGAGCGAATTAGTTTCGCAGTATCAAATTGGGGCTTTCGTCGTTGGTTTGCCCAAAAACATGAACGGAACCATAGGCCCGCGTGCTGAAATGTGTCAAGCATTTGGCAAGCTTTTGGAGGAACGCACGTCTCTTCCTGTCCACATGTGGGACGAACGCTTGACGACAATGGCGGCAGAGCGTATGCTGATCTCTGCTGATGTTAGCCGTCAAAAGCGAAAGACAGTGATAGATAAAATGGCGGCCACTTTAATCCTCCAAGGATATTTGGACGCGAAATCGAGGTGACCACAATGAGTGAAGAGATGATGGAAGAGTTCGAAGTGGGCGATGTGATCGCGCTGACGGAAGAAGGTACCGAGGAACCGCGAGATTTTCGTATCATGTACATTTTTGACATTGAAGACCGCAGCTATTTGGTGCTCGTACCAGTAGATCAGGAAGAGGAAGAAGAGTACGAGGTTCACTTCCTGCGTTATGATGGTACAGACATGCTCCAGCCAATCGAGGATGACGAAGAGTGGGAGCAAGTAGAAGCTACCTTCGAAACATTGATTGCTGATTTGGAGAAAGACGGAATTTAATAGACGAGTGGAAAGAGAGTCCGCAACTGGCGGGCTCTTTTTTTGTCTTTTTTCGCCAAAATCACCCATGAAGTGACAGGTAGATAAGCCTCTAGTATAATGAATGGGATGGAGATAAAGAGACCCTAAAGGGAGGATTTCTAGCTTGAAACCAATGTCAGCGAAGCCTGATTTTAACCCCGGCCGCCCTGTGACGCATCGACGCAGACGCGGCGGACGAATTGTGATGTGGCTGGTTACCTTTTTGTTATTGATCATTTTGGCTGCAGGGGGAGCAGCGTGGTACGTGTACCAGCAATTGCAGCCCGTTGCAGGTGAACAGACGGTGAAGAACGTAGCGATTCCGTCCGGTTCCTCCGTACAAAAAATCGGTCGACTACTGGAAGAACAAGGTCTGATCCGAAATGCCGATGTATTTAATTACTACGTGAAGTATAAAGGCATGGCTCCTGATCTTAAGGCGGGAGAATACCAATTTACGACTGGCCAAGCCATTGACGAGATCCTAACCGCCATGGTGGAAGGAAACACGGTGATCAATGCGAACCGATTTACGATCCCGGAAGGCTGGAATGTCGAACAGATCGCAGATCATCTCGATAAAGAAGGCATTGTAGAGAAAGCGGCATTTTTAAAAGAAGTAAATGAAGGAGCATTCCCGGACTATCCTTTTGTCGCAGCCATACCGAAGCATGCAGACCGAAAACACCGTCTGGAAGGGTATTTGTTCCCGGAAACGTATGAGGTGGGCAAAGACGCTACGGCACATGATGTCGTCTCGCGTATGCTGGCTCAATTCCAAAAGGAATGGAAGCCAGAGTGGACAGAGCAGTTGAAGCAGCGCGACTTAACACTGGATGAAGCAGTGAATCTCGCATCGATTGTCGAGCGTGAAGTAACAGTAGACAAGGAGCGTCCGCTTGTAGCAGGCGTGTACTACAATCGGATTCGTGACAAGTGGCCATTGCAGGCTGATGCTACCGTCCAATTTATTCTCGGCAAACAACGAGACCGTCTGACCTTTGAGGACCTAAAAGTAAAAAGCCCGTACAACACGTACACAAATCCTGGATTGCCACCAGGGCCGATTGCCAACCCAGGTAGAGCTTCGCTTGAAGCCGTCGTCAATCCGGCGAAGCACGATTACTTTTTCTACGTGACGAAAAAAGACGGAACGTCCGAGCATTACTTTTCCAAAACACTGCAAGAGCATGAAGCAAATGATAAGAAAAGCAGGGGAAACTAACCGGGTTTCCTCTTTTTTTTTGCATACGGTCAACAGTGCTTGACGTAGCCAAGTTTTCCTAAGGTGTGCTATAATAATTCGGTTGTAACGAAAGAGGAGTGAAATCATGATTACCAATCCGGCAATTGACGACTACGTGTCAAGCCTGGTTCCCGAGCGTTCTTTGCTGCTCAAGCGACTGGAGCAGGAGGCGGCAGAGGAAAACATTCCGATTGTGCAGCTCCCGTCCGCTCAAGTCATGCGGATGTTGTTATTGCTGCATCGTCCCAAAGCGATTCTTGAAGTGGGTACGGCAATTGGCTATTCCACTATTTGGCTTGCAGAAGCTGCACCGGAAGCGCGAATTGTCACGATGGACATAGATGAAGATCGATTGGTGAGAGCACGGGAAAATATAAAAGAAGCAGGCTGTGCAGATCGTGTGGAAATACTCTCACGTGACGCTACTTTAGGGCTGTCGGAGTCGTATCAATTTGACTGCTTGTTTATCGATGCGGCCAAAGGTCAGTATCGAGTATTCCTCGATTTGTATCTACCGCTACTTCGCGAAGGCGGTTTGGTAATCAGCGACAATGTCCTGTTCCGAGGACTGGTGGCGACCCCAGAAGAAGCGGGCAAGCGCCAGCGTCCGATGGTGGACAAGCTGCTTTCTTATAATTCACATCTGATGGAGCGTCCTGATTTAGAAACGACATTTATTCCAGTGGGAGACGGGCTGGCTATCAGTATGAAAAAGAGGTAAAAACTTAGGGTCGTATAGGTGTTAAGCATCATGAGGAAGGGGACATGAAGCATGGGTAACCCCGTATTGATTGGGGTAGCGGGAGGCAGTGGTTCCGGAAAAACGACTGTAGCAAAGGAGCTGTACCGCCAGTTCCAAAATGATAGTGTAACGATGATTGAGCAGGATTCCTACTACAAGGATCAAAGCCATTTGAGCCCAGAAGAGCGGGCGTTGACAAACTACGACCATCCCTTCGCTTTTGACAATGATTTGTTGCTTGCGCATTTGCAGGAGCTGATGCAAGGAAAAGCGATCCAAAAACCGATCTACGACTTCAAGGTGCATAACCGCAAGCCGGAGCAAATCCAGGTCGACCCGAAGGATGTCATCATTCTGGAAGGAATGCTGATTCTGGAGGATGAGCGGATTCGTAATTTAATGGATATCAAGGTGTTCGTCGATACCGATGCGGATGTGCGTATTGCACGCCGAATCGTACGTGACATCGAAGAGCGCGGTCGTTCCCTCGATTCAGTGGTGACGCAATACTTAAACGTCGTTCGACCGATGCATTTGCAGTTTATTGAGCCGACGAAGCGATATGCAGACGTCATCATTCCAGAGGGCGGCTACAACCGTGTAGCATTGGATCTGTTATCCACGAAAATCAGCAATATTTTATTGGAGAAGCAACAATTCTCCAATCAATCATAAACACTTACAAGTGCACCGTGACGTACGGTGTGCTTTTTTCTTTGTTCGTTGTTTCTGTCGCGTACATTCCGGCAATACTGGTGAAAAAAGCCAGGGAGGGAATTCGATGCAGCTGGATCGACGAATCAAAAGACGTCACTTTCTTGTATTGCTATCCATGTCGTTGTTATGGCTCGGTTTGATCGTGCGCTTGTGGTGGATTCAACTCGGATCGCCCCATCGGTTTTCTCGGCATGGCGTTGATTTGGTAAAGGCAGCAGTAAAGCAAAGACAGCAAAGCATTGTACTGCATAGCGGTCGTGGCGATATCGTGGATCGGAATGGGTACGCCTTTACCGGAGAAGAGCATCTCGCCTTGATTTTGTTCCCGTTGGCGCGTGGGAGCCTGCAAGGAACAGATGGCTTGCAGCGGGTGGCACAAATAACCGGAGAATCCAAGGAACGGTTGTCGGAGACCATGGAAAAGGCGAAAGCACCGCTGCTCATGCGAGAGGCGTCCGGCAAGCTGGTGATGCTCACCGAGCGGCAGGCCGAGGAAATCAATGCCCTTGCCATCCCGGGAGTTGTGGCATTGGCGGTGACAGAGAGATACCGAGCTGATGAGGTAGCCAAGCATTTGATTGGTTTTATCCATAAAAATCCCGATATGGTGCAAAAGCTGTATCCAGATGAATGGACCAGCGGCAAAATGAATGCCGAGAGCACGCTGGGGGCATCGGGTCTGGAGCGAAGCTTTGATCGGTTCTTACAGGGGGTAGAGCCGTCTGTCTTGTCCTATTACGTAGATGGGCACGGACAACCGCTCCGAGGACTGGATATTCGCTATACAAAACAGTCGAATCAATACTATCCGCTTTCATTAACGACGACCTTGGATGCAGCAATCCAGAGAAGCATGGAAGCAGCAGCCGATCAAGTAGGTCTCAAAGAGGGCAGTATCGTCGTTTTGGACGTACAAACAGCCGACGTTCTTGCAGCTGTGAGTCGCCCTACCTATGATCAAACAAATGTCACGGGAAACACGAGCGATTGGAAGAATCGCGCGTTCAAACAACTCCCGCCTGGTTCTGTCTATAAAACAGTGGTTGCGGCAGCAGCCCTGGCGGAAGGAATCGTTTCGCCCATTGACCGTTTTACATGTACAGGGGAGTACGGGAAGTATCAATTCTCCTGCTGGAAAAAAGAAGGTCACGGCAGTGTGACATTGGAAGAAGCGTATGCCCAATCCTGCAACATTGCGATTGCCCATATCGCCAAGATGGTAGGCGGAGAAAAGTTGGAGGAATATGCAAAAAAGCTGGGCTTGACCACTCAAGTGGGGCATGTTACTCCCAATCTGTATAAACTCAAAAACTTCAAGCAGTTGGATGGTGAAGAGCCGGGTAGAGTCTTTGCAGAGGGGATATCCCGCGACGATGAAGGCGTCCTGATTCAAAGCGCCATCGGTCAGCGGGATGTACGCATTACCCCCTTGCAAGCAGCCAATATGATGGTAACGATTTTGCGTGGCGGGCAAAGCTCTCAAGTACGACTGGTAAAGGAGATCGCATACCGAAATGGTCAGTCGTTCCATACATTTCCCCAGCAGGAGCTCTCTTTGGACGGAATTGACTACGTCACAGCCAACAAATTGCGAAAAATGATGCGTAAAGTTGTCACAGAGGGAACAGGACAGATGCTCATGAATTCCGCTTGGCAGGTGGCAGGCAAAAGCGGGACTGCGCAAATCGGGGATGCGAATGGAAACAATCATCTGTGGTTTCTCGGGTATGCTCCGTTAGAAGAGCCGCGCTACGCCATTTGTGTCGTGGCAGAAAATCAGCCGAGTTGGGGAAAAAACCAGGCTATGGAGCTTTTTCACCGGGTTGTCGCTGAGCTTGCCGATCATACAGCTCAATCTTCCCAACCTCGCGAAGAGTATTTCCGAGGATGAATCCTCTTGCGTTAATTTGATTGTTTTTACCTAGTCCAACGATCAGCATGAGGGGAGAGGAGGACATGTACATGGATTGTGACGCTTTTGACCAAATGGTTCTCTTATCACCTTTGCTGGGAGATAGGCGCTTTACCGTATGGCTATGCCAATCACCAATGTATTTCCATTGTCGATGCCTGCTTAATTTGCGGACGAGCTTTTTGAGATGTATGTCATCGAAAAATATAGAATGTGGCTGGTGAATCGCATTTGGGCCTGGTTCACTTGCATACGTTACGACCCATCTATCCTCTCCAAGTGGGTATCCCATCATGATCCCTCCTGTTTCCAGCGAGGGTTTTTTTCGTACGGCCTGCTCAATTTGTTTCCACGCTTTTGGTGTGATGTACAGCGTCGTCATGAGACATTCGTCCCTCCTTGATAAAACCACTGACATTTGCTTGATATCATATGTACGCGAATAGTGAAATGTCCCGGCGCCAGCAAAGTTAGGAATTGTCGAAAAAAGGATTGTAACTCACCTTCTTCCTTTCTATAATTTGAGTAAAAGTGTGAGTTCAAAAAGTCGGCTTTTTGAACAACCTCTAAAAAGACGGAGACTGGAAAGGTTGATTGTATGCCTTTGGCACCTGTTGATCTCTCACTGATTGGGCAAGTATTAGCGGTTGATTTGTACACCGAACAAGGAATATTGCTGCTGGGACAAAACACGACGATTACGCCTGCCCATGTGATCCTATTGCAAAAGCAACGAGTCCGTGAGGTTGATATCATACAGAGTCTTACAGAGGGAACTGGTGAGGAAGTTACTTCTCAACTATTCCAACTAGAGGCAGATTCTGAGACCGTTGCAGCTTATGTACAAGCCCTCGACAAAACGAGACTACTCTTCGATGAACTGACAGTTGGCGGGGCACCAAGTCTTGATCATTTTTCCAACATCTTTTTTGATGTAGCAGAAAAATCGAGGAAGCATTTGGGGTTGTTCCGGAACTTGTACGTACTGGAAGGAGCAGACAGCTATACATACCGCCATTCATTAAATGTAGGCATTCTCTGCTCGCTCATTGCTCGCTTGATGAAATGGGATGAAGAGCGAGTAGCATTCATGGGGACAGCCGGATTTTTGCATGACATTGGGAAAATGAGGGTACCTAAGGAAATATTGCTGAAGCCAGGCAAGCTAAGTGAAGAGGAATTTGCGATCATGAAGAAGCATACCGTTTTCGGCTATGAGATGATCCGTGAGATGAAGGGTGGATCTGAGCTGTTGGCCTTGTGTGCCTTGCTGCATCACGAGCGACTCGACGGGTCTGGCTATCCGGAGCAAAGAAAAGGCGATAGCATACCAATCGAATGTCAGGTGCTCGCCGTTGCCGACATGTTTGATGCGATCTGTTCTGATCGTGTGTACAAAGGAAGGTCGTCCCCATTCGAGGCGGCACAGCTCCTCTGGAAGGAAGCATGTAACGGAACGTTGAACGTGGAGATCGTTGCGCAGTTTGTCCGCTACATTGCTTTGCTGTACGTAGGGGCAAAGGCGAGATTGAGTAGCGGGGAAGAAGTCGAAGTAATTCTTATTCATCAAGATGAACCGATGCGTCCATTGGTAAGAAGAATGGGTGAATTCCTCGATTTGCGGCATGATCGCAAGCTGACGATTGAAAAAATGATTGGATAGAAAATCGATGCGAAAAAGATGAAACCGCTCTTGAAAAATGAGAGCGGTTTCATTGTTGCTGATCTGTGAACGATCGTCGGGAAAGCTCGATCAGCCTGGCAGATTGTGACACAATGATAGAGTATCTGGTAGTCTAAGAAACGAAAAGAAACGTGTCGTGCGAATGCTCGAAACGCAAGGAGGAAACACATGATACGCAAAGCGGAACCCACAGATGCAGCTTTTGCTGCGCCCTTAATTTATGATGCCATTGGAGATATCGCGCATACGTTGACAGGTGCGACGGAGGCAGGGGAAGCGATTCGCATGATGGAGGAGTTTTTTGCGAAGGAAAATAACCGACTGAGCTACGAAAACGCGGTGATTGCCATGGATGGAGATGTACCGGTAGGCCTGGCGCTCTTTTATCATGGGAGCCAAACAGAGGTGCTTGATCGTCCCTTCGTTGAGCATGTCCAACGTTTGACTGGCGAGACGATTACGCTTGTAAAAGAAGCAAAGGATGACGAATTTTATTTGGATTCTGTCGCGGTTGATTCCTCATGCAGAGGGAAGGGGATCGGATCACTTCTATTGGATGCTTTTGAAAAAGAAGCAATTCAGCGCGGGCATGACCGAATCGCTTTGCTCGTTGACGAGGAAAAACCGCGTGCGCGCAAGCTGTATGAATCGCTCGGCTATCGTGAGGATGGGACAGTGATCGTAAGCGGCCATAAATTGAGCCATATGGTGAAGGACATTTCGGAAAAGGCGTAAGAAGACCTCTATCGAGGCTTGATACAAGAACCAAAAACGTTTCCCATTGGACATAGAGCTTAAAGTCCGAGGGAAACGTTTTTCGTAAGCTTAACTGCTAAAAGAAGGCACGCTTTGTACTTGGGGTGAGGGCAGGTAAGGTGTGAGATCAAACTTCCAGTCAAATTCACGGATGGGACTGTACTTACCCGTCAGGAGCTTCAAAATATGAGCTTCGGTTGCTTTACTCGTGTTTTTAGACGCGCCTGCTTCATCGTATAGATTGCCACATGCATAGGCAAATAAATACTCTTCCCAACTTGAATAAGCGAGTTGGATTCGCTTGGCTACGTCCAGCATGCCTTCTACGGCATCTGCCTTGGGAAGGTAGGACTGTTGGGCGCCTGCTTTGCAAATAATGAGATACCAGGCATAATCAAACGCGGCAATGCCGGCATGTGGGAGTCTGTTCATGTACGCGTACACGATCAACTGCCGGGCTGACTCCATATCCCCTTTTTTTAAGGACGCGATGTAGTTGGAGCGATTGGCAGCGCTTAGTGCAGATAATACGTGGCGATGCCGATCAAATTCAATTCTTCGCCCATGCTCTAAAAACCAAGTTAAGCGCTCTTTCGTTTTCACGGCGTCCCCCGTATCCCATCTGTTATCAATACGAAGCCGCAAAAACGTATCGCGCAGGCGGTTGTATTCGTGGATGGCCAAATAATAGGCGAGCCGCTTCTGATTTAGGCAAACAGAGGAGAGAGCATGCAAGTAGCGGCTTAACTTTGGGTCGATCTCTTTTTCGTTTTCTGCTTCTTTTGTCATGGAAGTCGTCTCTGCCTCCTTTAGTGGAATGTCAATGCTTTGCGAGTTTTGGGAATCTCACGAATGATGCGGATGTAATACAACATGGAAATCATCGCGAGAATGCCCAGAAGCCATGATCCCGTCCATCCTTTTTCCTCCAAGTCAGGCTTGGCATTGATATACATATCAGTCAAAAGAATCGACTGGTAGGGGTGCTTTCGTTTTTCCAAAGCATTCACAATGACAGGCAACATCTCCCCATCCGGTATCGCCTTCAGCGTGCCTCGTATCGTTATGGATTGCTTGTCATGAATTTCCTTGGCATGGTCGTAGTCCGTAATGACAATGATCGCTTGTTGATCCAGATAACCTATATTTACATAGCCTGTCTCAGAATTTAACAGATCTCGCTCTTCGGCTTTGGCGGCAGGAATGAACTCAGCTTTTGGCTCGGGATGCTTCTCTGTGTCATAGACGCGGAGCAAATTGATATAAGATGCTTTGGTCAATGTAAACTCCACCTGGTAGCCAAGGGGAGTTTGTTTCAACTCATCCATCGTCTTCAATTGGACAGGATTATATTTATTGACTAAGGAGTCAAACATCTGCTCTGAAGTCATCTCCAGCTTCATGGATACGACAGCAAACATAGCGTAATGGAGCAGAAGGAGAAAAATAATCGTCCAAATGTTACGTCTCGTGTAGAGGGCAAAAAATTGCTTGAACCTTGCTACCTTGCCAGGAAGCCCGAGGGCTTTCAACGTTTTTCTTCTAGCGGCTTTGGCTTGCTTGTTCACAGCCGGTTCGGACCTCTTGTTAAACGGAGAATGTATTTGCGTCAGGCATATCTTTGCGTCGATATCGGAGGGATTATGCGAAAGCATCTCCTGAAAAACCACTTGAGCCTTCTCCCATTCGCCCAGCTGAAGATAACCTTTCCCTAGCAAGCTGCGAGCGTCCCAAAGTTCTGGCATGCGAGTGAGGATTTCCTCGCAATCTTTGATCGCATCGGCGGCGTCTCCCTTTTCGAGGAAAAGTCGGGCTCGGCACAAATACGCATCGATGTTATTTGGGTCAAGACGTATCAATTGATCAAAGGTATGAAAGGCTCGATTCTTATTTCCGGTTCGCAAAAAATATTCGCCCTGTAAACGGATCAAATCGGGGTCAAGCGCGTACAGAGCATGTGCTTTTGCCAAATAGTTCTGAGCCGATTCGCAATCATTCTCCATGAGGGCAAATAACGCATCGCTGCGCCATTCTAGAAACGCTTCAATATCCAAATCATCGCGATTCTCAAAAGAGTGGTAACGCAGCGTAAAGGTCTGATTGAGCTGGCCGTTCAGGTATGCGACAAAACGTCCTGAGAGCTGACTTGCGAGCTTTTCCGATTTCTCCCGCCATTGGAAATGGGAATCAAGCAACTTCCACACCTCATGAGGCAAGTGATAGTGTTCTTCTAAAAAGTGGAGAAATCGCGTATCGATGAGTTGATGGCAGCCGACATTCCACATCGCTTCGTCATTCAGCAACTCACGCCAGTTTTCAAGCTGGATACGTTCGTGATAGTTGTCGTACAACATTTGCGTACGGCGGAAAAAACGCTCCACCATATCATAGGGGTTCATGGAGCGTTCGGAATGATCGTAGCTCTCCGTGAAATCGTACCGCTTGGGAATAGGAGTTTCTTCTACAGAGACTACTTCTTGCGTTGTTTCCTCTAAAAACCTGTCAAACAGTGTGAGCCGCTGCGGTGGATCGTAGGTAGGCTGCTCTTCTTCTGCTGGTTTCGAATGCAACAGCTCATATTGTCGTCTCGGCGGCTGGAGGTGAATCGTCTCTTCTTGCGATTCATGATTTTCCTCACTATCCAGCTGTCTTTTTTCAGGTAGGGGCGTTTCTTCGATCCTGCGATTCCGCTTGTCATTGCCCGTGAACTTCAGGGCGAGGTCGTATGCCTCTCGCAATCGCTGAAATCCTTCAGGATCAACTTCCGGATTGTGCACCTTCAACTTTTTGGCATAAGCCTTTTTTATCTGGGCAGGATTGTCCGTCGGTTCAATCCCGAGAATCTCCCAAATCCCCATTAATACTCATTCCACCCTTCAAACATGTCCAGCTGTTGCTTCAATTCTTCTGCTGCTTTGGCAATGTCTCTATCATTTTGGGTGGACAGGACACTTTCAAATCGGCGTAAGCAATTCGCAATGATCATACGGTTTTCGCCCAACGCTTCTTCATACATACGCTCGCCTTTTGCCAGAAGCAATCGATTTTCGGTTCGTTCCCTGGGGTGGATCTTAATGTTTTGGAGGGCTTGAAAACGCTCCTCAATTTCTTTTGGTGAAAGGCTGCCCGGGTTTTTTTCGATGACGGCCTTGGTTTTGACCCCTGTAGATACGACAGTCACTTCGACTTCGAGAATCCCGTTGATATCATATGTATAACGAACATCGATAGACTCCTCGCCCTTTTTGGCAGGGGGAACTTTTACATCCAGTTCGCCAAGTTTGAGGTTATGTTCGACCCGTCGGCTTTCGCCTTGATACACGTCAACGAGAATGGAGCGTTGATAATCGAGAACGGTGTATAACCGTTCTACCCGGCTGACCGGGATTGGCGTATTGCGCTCGATGATCGGAAAGAAGTAGCCATCCTCGTGTTTGCCGTTTGCCATGGTTTGTACAATACCCGTACCGAGTGTGTATGGGCAAACATCTGTTAAAACTAGCTCGTTTAACGCCTCGTTGCGTTCCTTGAGTGCTGCTTGAATCGCTGTTCCCAATGCAACAGCCTCATCGGGATTAATATGGGAATAGGGCAGTCGCCCAAATATTTTGCTTACGATGGACTTGATAAGCGGCATCCGCGTCGCACCACCAATAAGCACGATTGCGTCCAATTCCCGAGGTGAGATGGAGGCGTCTCTCAAAGCGCGCTCGATTGGCTGACGCAGTCGTTGCAGCAGGGGAAACGCGAGATCTTCCAGCTGATTCCGGCTGAGAGTCGATTCAACCAGCTCTCCCTGGATATTGACACTCATTTTCCCTTCTTGGTCCACAAACAAGGCACGCTTGCACAACTCAGCTTGTTTGTGAATGGACGAACGCGCTTTACTGTCCAGCGTGTTGATATCGAGTCGATGGGCTTCTATGAAATAAGAGGCGATCAGATCGGTAAAGTCTTCGCCGCCCAAAAAGTTGTCTCCAGCGATTGATTTTACTTCCATCACACCTTCGAACATTTCCAAAATAGAAACGTCAAACGTTCCGCCACCTAAATCGAATACGAGGAATTGTGTCTCCGATTCCTCCTGATGGAGCCCATATGAGATCGCGGCAGCAGTCGGTTCGCTGATTAAGCGCTCCACTTTTAGTCCAGCAAGCTCTGCTGCTCGCTTGGTTGCTTTGCGTTGTGTGTCGTTGAAATAGGCAGGCACACTGATAACCGCTTCGTGAACGGGATGCCCTAAATGAGCCTCTGCATCCGCCTTCAAAGATTTAATCACAAAGGAGGAAAGATCTTCGGCAGAAAAGGAATATCTCCCCAGTTGGTATCTTTTTTCTGTCCCCATAAACCGTTTGAAGGTAGAAGCTGTTCGATCTGGGTGAGTCAAGAGACGCTCTCTGGCGATTTTTCCAATCAAGATCTCGCCATTCTCATCGACGCTGACAACAGAAGGAGTCAGTGTTTCTCCGAGCGCGTTTGGAATGAGCACGGGTCCATTTTCAGTCCAGTAGGCCACCAGACTGTTCGTCGTGCCCAAATCAATTCCTATGGTGGTCATCAGCTAGGTCCTCATTTCCGAGTTTTTTCTACTAATATCGGCAAAAATAGTTACTTTGTAGATAATTTTACCATGAAAAAAATGGATATAATTGGTGCTTTAGTAGGATATGAAATCGAATTTTAGATAACGAAAATAGATATAGAATTCCTAAGATAGAAAACGACAGACGAGAGAGGTCGTTATGCCAATGCAGCAGCGAATGGAAAAGTGGTTTGAAACGTGGAAGTTACTTATGCATGATATGGAGCGACAAGGTGCTCAGGTTTGGCCGCTCACTATAGAACCACCAGCAAGGCTGGAAGAAATCGAGAGTAGAGAGGAAAGTCTCGGGATCAGATTTCCCGCGACGATCCGGACTATTTTGCTTGCGGGCAGTAGTCAGGTTCAAATAAATTGGTCGTTGCCATCTCGAGCGTTAGACCCTTTTTCGCTGAGTGGGGATTTGGGATGGTCATTGGATGCGTTTGAGTGGCCGTACTTTGGTGGGGACGAAGAGAGTGAGGACGAGAAAAGGTATCTCTGTTTTCACGTCGGCGGGAATGGCGACATGCTGCTCATCGATTTGTCGACAGGCGTGGATGACCCGCCCGTTTATTCCTGGGGGCATGAGACAGACGAATTCCTATTGCTCGGCAAAAGCTTCACAGAGTTCATAGAGCGGGTCACGGAGTTGGGCTGTATTGGGGCAGAGTGCTGGAATTATGAAGCACTCGCCGGTGCAGATGGACTCGATGTCGAGGGACAAGTCGCACAAGAGTGGAAAGAATGGCTGCAAATCTATCGGACGCTAACCTTTGAAGAGGCAGCACAAGATTTCGAAAAGCTAGTCTTGTTTGCCAAAATGCATGGTGCAGGAGATTCGCGTATCCAAGAGGCATTTACTCAGTACGATTGGGAGCCAGTTTTACAAAAATGGGTAACGCAAATCGAGCAGGAAACCTCATCAAGCAATCTGTTACTTTGGTGCCAGCTCATTGTCGAGACAGTAGGCAAGAAGGCAGAGGGCTGGGTGCGCTCGCTATGGAAGTCCGGGCCACATTATGAACGTATAGGCTCAACCTTGCGTGCATATGTAACGGCAGCTTGTTTGCCCGAAGAAGAGGGGTTACAGCGAGTTTTGGCTGAAATGGATGAAGTCGTTGCCAGAAAAGAATGTTTGGTAGGATATGCTGCCAACAGTCATTTGCATCACTTTCGCTCCCGAGAAGTCATTTTATGGATGGAACCGCATGTGGCGTACCCGATTGAAGGCTGGGATGAGCTTTTCGCGGTGTCACGTCCACAATGGGATGATCTGATTCGTTGGCTGGACGGAAATGAAGCACAGCGGCAGATTGCATTAAGTGCTTGGGGCAAAATGCTGACAAGCGGTGAATCGCCTTCCGGTGAGGCGAATTGGGAAGAAATTAATCGGTTGTTGGATGTAGCGTACGAGAAAGCCATTCTGCGCAAGGAAAAGGAGCGTGTAGATCGCATTCGCTCTTCCTTGGAAACAGTAAAGCAGTAGACGAGGGGGGAAATTACAATGAGAAATGTGGTAACGGTATGGGGAACAACCTTGCAGTCTTCTGATGAGCTAGCGGATTTTCTGACTCCGGTTTACGACGAGGACGGGGAAGTGATACCGTCTGGCTTTTTAACAGCATCGGGTCTTGAATGGGTAGACGAGGATTTTTTTGAAGTGCATGAGGTACAGGATGCAGAGGCCAGAGCGGACTTTTTGACGTATTTGGAAAACGAATATGCGATGAATGCAACACTCGACAGAAAAGAATGGCCGAAAAAGCTAACAGAGGAGATTGGCAAGTACCCACATGTCATTTTGCTGTACGGCAATGAATCGAGGTACGGTCCGATTAACGAAAAACTGTTCGAACTCACTGAGGATGGGCAAGAAAAAGACTCACCGCTGGTCCTGCTCGCCAAACTTGTCTTTGAAACAGAGGAGCGGTAAGGAACAGGGAGGAATACATAAGTTAGGGGAGGCAGACATGGCTTACAAATTCGCAGATTTATACGATGCGGCTGAACTGGGAGATATTGAGCTCGTAAAGAAGATCGTCACGCAACAGCCGGAATTGCTGCATGAAAAGGATGAGTATGAGTTTTCCGTACTGCATGGAGCTGTGATGACAGACGATGTCGACCTTATTGCGTACTTGGTGGCACAGGGAGCAGATGTTCATGCGAAAAACGATGAGGGCATTACCCCGTTGCATATTGCACTCTATCCAGAGGTTGCAGAGGCGCTCATCGCCCACGGTGCAGACATACATGCCAGCGCTCATGATGGAAGTACCCCGCTGCACACACAGGTAGCGGATGGAGAGGAGCGTGTGGATGTGGTAGAGTTGCTGCTGGCTAAAGGTGCGAATCCTAACAAAAAGGACATAGAGGGGCAAACACCATACGATATAGCGCGCGAGAGAGAAGACGAAGAGATGATGGCATTATTTGAATAGGGGAAAGGTAAGCGTCCGTTATAATTTCGGACGCTTTCTTTCTTGTTCGAGTGCTGCGACGCGTTTTTCCAGCTCGTCGAAGGCTTTTTGCTTGGTTCCTGTGCGTTTTACGATGAAAATGCAGCAAGCAATGAAAAGGGCTAAAGGCATGAGGAAGACAAAGAGCTGAATGAGTAACGTACCCCATTCGAGCGACACAGCGCCAAAATCTAGCATGGGTGACCACTCCAATAACTTTGGTTTAGATATGCCAATTCGTTTGGATCATTGTACCAAAAAATATAATTTTTAAAAAATATTGTAACGAAAACGATAGGGAGGCTCATATGCCCGACAACATAAAAAACTTAGTTGAATACACAGAGGTGTTCGCCGAAAAATGGTTACATTTTCAACTAAGCCAGAGGGAGATTTACGTCATTTATCTCCCATTGGATAGCGTTTTAAT
Organism: Brevibacillus brevis; assembly: GCF_022026395.1. Lineage (NCBI taxonomy): Bacteria > Bacillati > Bacillota > Bacilli > Caryophanales > Paenibacillaceae > Brevibacillus > Brevibacillus brevis. The sequence goes on from NZ_CP041767.1 coordinate 2,044,810, forward strand.
TGTCGATGGTAGACTTAATCAATATGTTAAGCAAGGCGGCTTCACGGGTACCTTGGTATTTGCTCCCAGAAAACAATTCATGTCATGGGAAGATGCCTTTGTAGGTGTTTTTAAAAAGTATGTCCATCATTGGGAGAGTTGGTCTGATTTTTATGGAGATGATTTCTCAAAAGAGGAGATCGTTCATATTTTACATACACATATTTTTCCTCAGTATATAAATCCGAATCAAATGAGACGCATGAACAGTACAGCGTACATGGAAAACTTGAATAAGGAACTGAGAGAAGATGGTGTGTCTGAGGAGTTTATTCAATTTTTACAACCGCAATTAAGTAATCTTGAAATTATTTCGATAAAAGACGATTGGGATGACCATGCGGTTTTTGGAATATCTGACTCGCTCGTGTTCATTTACCTTCGTTTAATCAGCCACTAACCGAGTACGTCTTTGTACAAAGAAGGATTCGCTTATTCACTCGGTTATTTTAGCGTACATGCACATATAGGCGACCGCCCACATAAGGATAGAAGTAAGCTATTCCAGACGTGGAGGTGGCAGCCATGTCCAGCATTATCGCGGCGCTTTCCCTTGTTTTTAAAGAACTTCTTGTTTTTGTGGCTTATGTCAAGAACAATGCCTTCCCGCAACCGCTTCAGGACACCGAAGAAGAAAAGTACCTCCGACTCATGGCCAAAGGCGACCCTTACGCCCGCAACAAGCTGATTGAGCACAATTTGCGTTTGGTGGCGCATATTGTGAAGAAATTCGAGAACACGGGTGAGGACAGTGAAGATCTGATTTCCATCGGTACCATCGGCCTGATCAAAGCAATCGAGAGTTATCAGGTGGATAAGGGCACCAAGCTGGCTACGTATGCTGCGCGTTGTATTGAGAATGAGATAGTAATGTCAAAAGGGTGCATCAAGAGCTTAGCGCAAGAAAAGGGAACCATTAAGATTCCCCAAAAATTGAAAGATATAACGAAGCCCTTCTTCCTACATAGGACGAGCCCCAGGTCCTGATACACCACCAACAACTGGCGCTACTCGAGACATTCCTGTCCAAAGCAAGGTACTGCTTAAAAACGTATTTCTCATACCGATTCTTAACTTCGTTAGACGAAAAGAGACCTATAAAAGCTTTATCAGGGGCATTCCGTTTTAGATAGGATATGAGATTGTCCATAATTCTTGTCCCTATAGGGAAATGTGCATCAGAAAACATTCAATTGAGCTTGAAATTTCACAACCTAGCAATGATTCCAGAAACGCAATTGTCGCTAATTCTTTAACATAGTCGTCACCGTTGATATGGAGCATTTCTAAAACCTCAAATATCATTGGCAACTCAGTTAACATTTGCTGTTGGTAAAGCTCATCTACATGTTGGGCGAAATCTGAGACATCAATATACGGGAGATGCTCTTCGCTATCGTCGTAAGTTTCACTAACAAAATGGAGCCATCTTTCTTTATAGGAAGGACAAGCAGATAAGAATAAATCGATAACCTCATGCTTTTGTATCATTTCAAAAAGTTCACCCCATAAAAGGTATATCGAAATTTTATCACATGGAAAAATCGTTATTTAACATTTTGTTATTAAGTAAAATGGAGGCGGTTATGATGAATTTCAAGATTTTCGGAGTTGGCGAGGACTACACGACATACATCGTTGCACAATCGAAAGAAGAGGCTTTGGAAATGCATAACTCCTACGTCGATGCGGAATGGCACGAAACTATTGATGGTGTGTCAGAGGTTCCTTTCGAAAGAGAAGGATGGTTTGAAGCGGAAGAGGGTTACCAAAACATGACTTTCGGTGAGTTCTTGGGCAAAGATTTTGTTTACACAGAACCAAAGGTCATTTGCTGGAACGAGTAATCAACACAACAGTAATTTAGTAAAAAGAGACCCCTAGGATTTCCTAAGGGTTCGTCGATGGAAACTACTCAATAACTTTAAAAATGAAGCTATAAGATACTTCACCACTTATTCCATCACTTGCTGTAATAGTACCAGTAGTTTGGCCTGCTTTTAATGCGGTGAAGTTAGCATTACCAGTTGAACTGTCAATGGATACTTGAGCAATACTACTGTCACTTAGAGTAATGGAATAAGTTAGAGGATCATCTTCGGGGTCCCTAATATAATCCGAAAACTCGAGTAGTCCATTCGGGAATCTCAAAGTTAATTGGAAAACATCTAGTTGCTTGATAATTATAGGTTTGTGATTGCTATTCTCGACTTATACCCTTCTCTTTCTGAGGGTTTTCGTTCGAGCCTACACCGTGCGGGCGACTTTCATCGCACACGGCGTTCCATCAACGGAAAAAGGTGAAAAATTACAACGGGCTTTATCAGTATATAACATTACTGAACAAAAGTTTAACAAATTTACAAAACACACGATTTGATAAAAAAGAGATTCTAAATGCCGTAGTCCCGACACAAAAAATACCCCCGGGATATCCCGAGGGCCGTTGATGGCTGTCTAAAATTCGCTACTGAATGGCGTTTCATAAGTAATATTTCCACTCATATCTTTTACAGCACCTGAAACAAATTTGACTTTATAAGTAAATCCAGTGTGCCATGTTTCAGGGTTATAACCCATGTAAATTTTAAGAACAGGGTTTTCGGGGTTGCTAGTATCCCATTCAATACTTTGATTAATCGCAGGATTTCTGAGATTCGCTCCATTTTGATTGCTAATGTGGGTGATTAACTGATTGATATCATTGATCGTTAAAGTATCATCTGATAATTCTTCATTGAAGCTAATCAGTAAAATGCTCGCATTCAAAAGAGTAATTGTCCCAACTGCTGGCGTTTCATCAATGCTATTCTCGACTTATACCCTTCTATTTTTGTGGGATTTCGTTCGAGCCTACACCGTACAGGCGCCTTTCAGCGCATACGGCGTTCCATCAACAGATAAGAAAGCGTGTTTTACAACGGGCACATATAACATACGCCATTCTATCTATATCTGTCTGCTAACTAAAGTTATAACTTTTGGTGGATTTGTTATAAACGAGCTGAGCTTAACAAAACATTAATTGTGAGAAGGACGGTCAATATGAATCCTGAGGCTTTCGCTAATGAAACAGTCAAGATGAGAAAAGAAATAACCATCTATATGCAAGCTTATAGACAGTTATTTCATAAATTGGAGGACCTTAATTTATCTGAAAGGCAGTTAGTTTAGGACGTTACATCTTATTTAATATGATGTGTATCCATTTACATTAACGTTTCTAGACTCGGAGACTGCGTTTTCAATGTATAAGAAGATGGGCTCATCTTTTGTTCCTTTTGGAACATCGGTAAATGTGATTGTATAATTCTCATCTTCATATCTTTCAGGAACATGATGCTTTGTAGACGCTTTTGTGCCACTGTGATTTCTAAATTGATAAGTGAGTTTAGGTTTATCGGAGGAAAATGGATAGTACTGGACAACAGTGAGAGGTACAGTTCCATAAGTACTAATTGGGAGAGGACCAGCGATAAGCCTAGTATGAAAAGAACCATGGTAGCTAATATTTCTGCCATCTGTATCCGATGGTTTTATTAATGCCTTATTTGCAGGCACCTCTTGGGGGGTGGCTGGAGACACTGCAGAAGCTCCACTAACAATAGAAAATGCAGATACAATTGAAGTTAAAGCCAAGCTAAAAGCGATTCGTTTAAAAGCTTTCATCAATAACACTCCTATCTTGAAATATTTGGAAATAAACACAAGGACAGCATAATGCAAGTCGAAGAAAATATCAACAAAAATTACTTATATTGGTAATTTTTAGATAAGAAACCTTTGTGTGACTCTTTTTCATCGAGGGGAAGTTTAAAAACCAAGAGGAGGGAATCGAAATATCGATACAGGCTGTTGCTACATGGGACAAGGCATCATTTAACAAAAGAGAAAAAGTGATTCCATTCAGAATCACTCGGCAAACACTAATGGGACATTCATCTGAGTAGCAAGCTGCATGAACTTCCCCAATTCAACTGGGTTACGAGAGATTCGCTCAGCACTGTGACAGATTACCTTGTTTACCACCCCAGCCTCTATGTCCGTAAGCAATTGAGACAGGCCAGGACGATCAGAGTCAATGGTTTTAACGTCGATTTCTATGTAAACCTTATGAGCTACATTTTTGACATGTGGCATGCAGGACTCCATTTGTTTTTCGGTCTTTCTATAATCGTTGAAGGCAGTGCGGATAAAAACAGCAACCATTATGATCACCTCAAAAAATAAAATCATATAGCAAATCTATCATGAGAGTGTTGGGGTTTACAAACCATTCCAAGGCGAAAGCAGGTGTGTGATGAGCAAAGGTTTTGATCTTATATCAGATGTACATCTTGATTTTTGGGTTAAAGTTGAAAATCCGCCGCACAAGATGATTCCACAAATTAAGAATTTCATAAAAGCAATTTTGCCTGAAACGAATCATAATGTGCTTGTTATTGCTGGTGACCTGGGTCATTACAATTGGCAAAACAAAATACTGATTGAAGAGTTGAAACAGATATATGAGCACATTCTGATAGTTGCAGGAAACCATGATTACTATTTGGTTAGTGCAAATCAAGAAAAGCAGTACCGAGGAAAATCTCTTAATCGTGTTATCGAGATGAAAGAAACATGCAGCTCGCTTACCAATGTGCACTTTCTTGATGGCGACATAGTAGAAATCGATGGCATTAACTATGGTGGAGTTGGAATGTGGTATGACTTCTCATATGGGATTAAAGAGCTTGGATATTCAAAGGAGGCCCTGTATTCAAAATGGTGGGAAATAATGAACGATTCCAGACTGATCAAGGGTTTGTTGGACAAGCCATTTACATTCGCTGACGAAGAGAAGAAGAAACTTGACGGTATCATTGAGTCATCAGATGTAATCATTACACATGTTGGTGGCGATTGGAGCAAGGCCGACCATGATCTGGTCAATTCATTTTATTACTTTGACGGAAGTTCTTATTTTTCTAAACTCAAAGGCAAGGTATGGTGCTTTGGGCATACTCACCAACGGTATGATTATGAATCGAATGGATGTCGTTTTGTAAATGCTGCACTTGGTTATCCCGGTGAAGGTAAAAGACGTAGCGCCGTGCATATTCAAGTGTAAAGATAGAAGTGCGTGCTATATAGAAAAATGACAAAAAAATAGCCCCCAGCAGGGAGCCCGTATATATGTTCGGCAAAAACATTATAACATGGGCTGCCACGAGGGGGAATTGGAAAGATGAACGCACAATTAGATTTGTTCGTTAATGCTGAAGACAAAGAGAAAGCACGTGAGATATTAAAAGCCTACCCATCGATGAAAGCTGCCGTGGAGATTTACACTGTTGAGAAGTATTTCCCTGAGCAATACGACTTCACGGAAATAGATATAGCAAATATCGAGGGAAATGGTACATGGTACGAGAGGGGATATTCACGGCCGTGGTGCTCGACGAGATGTTGTCGGTAACACGATAGCGTTTAGAAAGGTACCTCCAGAAAAACGAATTCAGGAGGAACTTTTAAAGGATATATCACCTCTTGGTGGCAGCATATCAACTTTTTGGGTGAATACCAATATTATACGTTGCATTATGCTACATTATGATGGAGCTGACCTTAGAGGATTTACTCTTATGGAGCGTAAAGCTGTCTTGGACCGTGCGGTTGCGGACACTCTAACCATAAGAAAATGGCGTACATTGACGGCCGAGGCAAAGACTTATGGGACGCAATTGTTGCAAAATCAATCATCACAGGCGAGGATCGGGAGAATGTTTACATTCAGCCGCAGATAAAACGAGTGTTAAAATGCGAAACTGGACAAAGAGTGGCATGCTACGAAGAGCGTCAATAAATGTAAGAGGCACCTACCTGTTATATAGGAGGTGCCTCTTCGTGTTATTTACTATATTCCATAACTTCAAAGGATTGAATTTTGCTGAATGCTACATAATCTTTGCGAGCGGTAAATGGTCCTTTGTTAAAGTCCTTATCGAACATATATGTTTCTTTGCCACGTCCATCTGCACGGCCATTGTACCAGTCGATGAAGTCCTGTACTTCGGATGCAGTTAGCTCATATTCTTTCTCAAGACCACTGATCATTTTAATTACAAGTAGTGCATTATCACCAGTTGGAGTTGGTTCTGGATCAGGATCTGGATCAGGCGTATTTTCTATTTTATCGAGTAACTCAATCTCTTGAATATCGAGTGAATTATTCTCTCGACTAGACGTTACATTCAATCTGTAGTAACGATACGATGAAGAGTTGGAAAATGCAAAACTCTTTTTTTGTGATGATGCAAATACTACGTCTGTTTGAGTGTCTAAGATAACCCAATCTGTATCATTATTACTTCCTTCAATAGTCCATGCCTTTGGAGCTGTAGTGTGACCAAAAGCAGTTATAGTGTACGCCTGAACCCGTTTCTCATTATTTTCACCAAAATCTACAGATATCCAACCAGCTCCACCAGTTCCCATGGGGCCATTTGCCCAATATGTTGTTGATCCAAATTTGGTTTGATCATCAAATACTTTATAAGGTGGCCGAAGTTCATGATCTTGAGAAGATGCATTAATTACTAACGGAGAAGGACTAGTGTTAGAAGTCATTGTTGGAACTAAATCATTGGTAAACTGATCTTCTGCTAAACTAATATTTTGCCCAGAAAATAAAATGGTGGTGATTAGACCAATACTTACAAAAAGCTTACTGTACTTCTTCTTTACAAAAATCATAAAAACCTCCTTGAACTGTTAAAAATGGATAATTCCACATAGAAATATATTACATATCGATGATTCGAGCAAAACAGTAAAAGGAATAAATTCAAATCAAAGGAACAGTAAGCAGAATTGTTCATATAGAGTTCAAAAAATAGCTAACCCGTCCCTTTTTTAAGGAGACGGGTTTTTCACGTTTCCTCACTACTTTTGACAAGCCGTTCGCGCATATCTTCTCGACAGGAGGGGATGAACGGTGCATGTAAAGATTATACCGGGAAGTTCTACTGACAGTATACGTTCCGCCTGTTACCACTATTTATTAGGAAAATACAGGAGGGAGAAGCCGTATGATCGGAATATATGCCAGGGTGAGTACAGAGGAGCAGGCCAAGAGCGGATTCAGCCTCGACGATCAGTTAAGAGAATGCAGGAAGAAGGCAGCGACGAGTGAAGTTGCCGAGTACATAGATGATGTATCAGGCGAGTTCCTAGATCGTCCGGCTCTCTCAAGGCTTAGACAAGATGTGAAGGACGGGGTCATTACAAAAATTGTCTGCCTGGACCCTGACCGTTTATCGCGTAAGCTAATGAACCAGTTGCTTATAACAGATGAATTTGATAAACGTGGTGTAGAGCTTGTGTTCGTAAATGGCGAATATGCAAAAACGCCTGAAGGTCAACTCTTTTACAGCATGCGTGGAGCGATTGCTGAATTTGAGAAGGCAAAAATTAATGAGCGTATGAGTCGTGGAAGAAGAGAAAAGGCAAGACAGGGCCGCGTTCTACGTGACTTTCAAATATATGGGTACAGTTATGATTCAGAGAAGGAACAGATAGTCATAAATGAAGCTGAGGCAGCAGTAGTGCGACTTGTATTTGATCTGTTTACTCAGCCAAATGATCTTGTTGAAGGGATAAATGGAATAGCCGTTTACTTGACCAGCAAGGGGGTTCCTACAAAGCGTGGGGCGAGTGTATGGCATCGACAAGTGGTACGTCAGATGCTCATGAATGAGGCATATGTGGGGAGATTTTATCAGAATAAATGGAATACAGAAGGGATGCTCGGCAACCAGTTTCGGCAACCGGATGAGAAAGTCCGTATGAAAATGCGTCCAAAAGAAGAATGGATATTACTGCCCTGCCCATCCATTATTGATGAAATGAAGTTTGAACATGCTCAACGACTACTAAAGGAATCCAGAAGAAGATGGGCGGGCCGGAGCTTTAACGAGTACCTCTTAAGCGGCCTAGTACGTTGCGGGACTTGTGGAAATACGATGCCAGGAAGAAAAGCGAAAAACTGGAGCCAGCATGTATTTGAGTATACCGACGTTAAGAATACAGCAGGAGCAAAAAATAAGGGATGCGGTCGCCGTGTCAGATGTGAGCAATTGGACAATCAGGTTTGGGAAACAGTTGCGTCTTGGTTGAATAATCCTGATGAGATTGCCGTGGCAGTGGAAGATAAAGTGGAAACTCCATTCGAGCAAGTGGAGATGGAACGCTTGCAAAAGGAACTCGAAAAAACAAAAGCGGGTCGCAAGAGATTGCTTAAACTGTTTGCTTCCGGCGAAGAAGATATTGGTGAAGAAGATATTCGCCAAGAGTTGAAAGAACTGAAGGAGAAAGAAGATAAACTGAATCAGCGTTTAAGTGAGTTGAAGGAACAAACGAAGCTGCAAACTAATTATGAGTATAGCCGCAACTTGATCCAGGAAGCTGCTGAATATTATTTATCGAAGGCACAGGATGAGCTAACCTTTGAGGATAAAAAAGAGCTAATCCGTCACGTGGTGAGGGAAGTACGAGTTTTTGAAGAGAGCGTGGAGATATACACGTTCTAAGTCCGTTTATGCTCCTCTTTTGACATTTAGATTGAAATCCTCATGCATCTGAGAAGTTTGAAAAAAACCAAAAAAGATGTTTCCTTGCACGACCCAATCGGGACGGATAAAGAAGGCAATGAAATCACCTTAATCGACGTCCTTGGCACAGAAACCGACGAAGTGGTCGACGCTGTGCAGCTCAAGTTAGAGTCCAGTAAAATTTATCAGCACATACACATCCTCGATGAGCGCGAAAAAGAGGTGATCATCGGCAGGTTTGGGCTGGATCAGGACAAAGAAAAGACACAGCGTGAAATTGCACGTGAGCTGGGCATATCTCGTTCGTATGTATCCCGTATCGAAAAGCGAGCGTTGATGAAGTTGTTTAATGAGTTTTATCGAACGAAACAGCCGCAGGGAAGATAAAAGGTAAGGGAATAAAGGAGAATCATTTGGGGAAATCACCCGTAAGAGAGGCATTCTTTCAGCCAGCCATCTTACGGGTGATTGCTGTGCGAATAGCTCAAGTATGATTGTATCCGCATAGAGTTTTTCAAGAGGAACGATAGCTATCCTTCCCATTTATGGTTTTTTGTCCGATGTAAAGAGCTTGATATCTAATACATTTGCATGAAGGAACGAAATGAAATAACTGTAAGGCAAGACAGCTCCCAAAATTGCCAGTAACAAATATAGGTTTTTCATTCTTTACTTCCCCCTTTTTGGGAGATACCGTCTATTCCTTATCAATGGCGTACCTGAGCAAATCTGTGACCTTAACGAGAGGGGGACATTTTGAGCCTGAAGGCACAAGTTGCGACGAGCGTAGCAGGGAACCATGCAATTATTTCTTTTTTGCATTGTCTTACAGTGGTTTTCAATTTTCGGGAATCTCTCTCGGAACTTGGAACTTGGAAAATCGCGAATTAATCTGCTGGGATTTACCGGACAAGGAACTACATGCGAGGCCTACGGCTCCGGCCACTCGCCCCTTCTTCAGTATCTCTCATATTCGTATACGTCAATTCTGTCTCAAGTGTGCCGAATTACCTGCTGCATCACCTCTACAGCCTGTGACCGCAGTAGGCGTAAGGATTATCTTGCGGCGGAGGCCTCTGCCGCAAGAGTGGAGTTTTTGATATAGACAAGCGCCTGCCATTACCTCAGAATGGAAGTATAGGGGGTGATATTTTGCCAGAAGTTTATCTTGGAATGTCAATACCTGAAATTGTTGTTAGTTCGAAAATTATTCTTCCAAGTATCGCAGGGGTTTTTGTCACAGCGATACTAATAAGAAATAGTTTAAATTAAGCACCTACGCGGTGCTTTTTCTTTTGAAAACCAAGTTCAATATGGTGGGCTTACTAGGTTGACATTTAATTACATAAGTTTACAGTGCAGTATGATTCTGCAAGCTAACAAGACTCTTTGATAAAATGGGGATAAGCAAATAAGAAATACGCCACTCGGGAACACTGGGTGGCTTTTCTTTTTGCTATCTGATCAGAAAATTCACAAATCAAAGGAGAGAAAATTTATGAAGAAAAAAATTTACTTGGTCTCTTTTAAGGAGAAACCGTTCAAGAGAACGACATTAAAAGAAGTACATGAAAGTAACATGCAAAAGTTAATTAAGCACGGAGCCAAAGTACAAAAAGAACTCAAGAATTTACCTCGTACCTTTATTATCAGTGATCCAGATGAAAGTTTACTTGTTTCGTTAAGAAATGACCCGGACATTCTCGCGGTGGAGGAGAATATTGAAGACCAGCACTTAATGGCACAGAACCCACCAGAATGGCCATCTGCATTAATTGGTTTACCAGAATTCGTTTCTAAAGGATACACGGGTGCAGGTGTAAAAGTGGGTATTATTGACTCAGGTTTCGCAAATCATGAGGACATTGTATATGCAGGCCGTTATAACGCTTATGCAGCAGTCTATGGATATACAACGCCACCAGAGTCTGATTACCTGGGTCACGGTACATCAGTTGCAGGAATTATTGGCGCGCGTAACAATGATAAAGGTTATGTGGGAATTGCTCCAGGAGCGTCTCTTTATTGTGCAAAAATTACCCACGAAACTGGAAATGGTTTGGACGTAGCAGCTCAAATCGAAGCAATAGAGTGGTTGGTTAGCCAAGGAGTAAAAATTATTAATTGCAGCTTTGGTGGAATTGTAGATGTGGAAAACCGTAAGATCGCCTTTCGAGATGCTGCATTGTTTCATGACATTCTAATAATTTGTGGTGCGGGTAATGAAGGAAATGTAGGCGGGGCAATGAATGACAATATGATTTATCCAGCAAGATACGATTTTGTATTATCTGTAGGGTGTCTAAAGGCTAATAAAGAACCTGCCGTATATTCAAGTCGTGGTCCGGAAATGGATGTGTCTGCTCCTGGTCATAATGTGATGACAACCATTCCTTCAAGCGCCAATAGAAATGGGATTAATCATTATGATATTTCTAAGGAGTACGGATTATTTCATGGTACTTCTTGTGCAACTCCTCACGTAACAGGACTAGCTGCCTTGTATTGGCAAATGAATCCTTCTTATACGGCTAGTCAAATTAAAAATTTGATTTTGTCAAATGTAGAAGAGTTGGGGAAAGATGGCATGGATGTCGTCTTTGGAAAGGGAATGGTTATTTCCCCGTGGACCTCACGAAATGCATATACAGGGAAATTAACGTCTAGCGCTACTACCATTACAGGTTCTCATACTAATAGCAATTTAGTTAATGGTGGTGTAAAACATTTTAAATATGTGGCTCCAATATCCGCCAGATACTTGTTTAAAATAACTAATCAAATGAAAACTCATATTCGTGTTTATGATGAAAGTTATAAATTGCTAGGGTTTAGTCCGTATGGAACAGTGACAGGAGTAACGAATGCAGCTGTATTTCTTGATGCTGGAAAAACTGTTTTCATTAGCGTTTCTGGAGAAGATGACTCTCAAACAGGTCCTTTTACATTAGAACTGTATAGCTCAACTCCAACTGTAGTTAAGGAGGACTTTGAAGATGCACAACATGCATTTGACTTCTCGGGCGACTGGGTACGTACCAATTTAGATCGATATGATGGCACATACAGTTTTACCAATAAAGATATTTCCGACGGACAAGAATCCAGAGTTAGTTTTAATTTAAGTATTCCTACAACTGTCTCTAGTGCAATTTTGTCTATGGATTATAAAGTTAGCTCAGAAAGTAACTACGATTTTTTTGAAATTTTGATTGGAGGAATGAAAGTTCTGAGTGTATCTGGTAACGTTTCTTGGTCAAAGTTCGAGACTCCGATTCAATTCGGACTCCATACAATTACTTTAAGGTATGTAAAAGATGGTAGTGGGAGTAGTGGATCTGATTCAGCTTTTGTCGATAATATTACACTAAAATGGTAACGTGCGAGTTTTATCATGACATTTCAAAGAAAGGGAGCTATATTTGAATCCCTAAAAGCTTCCTTATTTAATCAGAAAGGAATTTCATCTACACTCTGACCCGTCTCTGGACGGGGCTTTTTTATTGGGAGGCTTTCGACAGAATCACGACCGTGAGCTGGGTATATCTCGTTCGTATGTATCCCATATCGAAAAGCGAGCGTTGATGAAGTTGTTGAAGATAAAAGGCAAGGGAATAAAGGAAAATCACTTGGAAAAATCACCCGTGAGAGAGGCATTCTTTCAGCCAGCCGTCTTACGGGTGATTGCTGTGCGAATAACTCAAGTATGATTGTATCCGCACAGAGTTTTTCAAGAGGAACGATAACTATCCTTCCCATCTATGGTTTTTTGTCTGAAGTAAAGAAACAGAGGAAAAGCAAATGATAGCCCAATAGTTAAAGTTGCGACTATGTAAATCCACCAATGCTTAATGTGATGCTTTCGAACTTCTTGAAAAAGGAATACCCAGAAAATTAGGCATGAGATAAGAAAATCGGTTGCAAAAAACGAAGAAATGTCGTTTGCAAAAAGTTCCGATGTAAAGAGCTTGATATCTAATCCATTTGCACGAAGGAACGGAATGAAATAACTGTAAGGCAAGACAGCTCCCAAAATTGCCAGTAATAAATATAGGTTTTTCATTCTTTACCTCCCCCTTTATTTTTGGGGATATTATACAGTCAATAAAGAGTCAACTTCAATTCGTTTTAGAGTTATTTTTTGCAATTTAAAGAATGTTCGCATTGCTCAAAATACTAAATACCATGGTGAACAATTATGTAGTTAACATGAAAAGCTTGAAGGGATCCAACGAAGAGAGTATGAACAAAATGTGTACTTAGTCAATAACGAAGAAATCATCAGGGAAATAGAGAGCGGCAAAACTATCTTGCAGCCCTGGTAGAATGCGAATGCATGCTTGCTGGAGATTGGTTGGGTGTGGATTTTGATGTCCATATTTAATCTCTGAAAAAATGTTATTGGGTACAAAGGGTTCTGTATGTGGAATTCGGTTCTCAAGAACATCAATTAACCTTTGGATGTCTTCTTTCGTAGCAAGTTGCTTTTCCAATTTAAGTTGATATCCTAAGTTCCCACTAACTTCAATTGTAGCCCACTCAACATCAGAGATACGTGAGATTCCAGCTTGCCGTAGTCTCATTTCAAGCTTATCAGCTGTTAGCCTGAGTTTGCGCATGTTACTTTCAACCAATTGCCCATTTTCAATTACATGAACTGCCTTGCCCGTAATAAAAGTTTCGAATCCGTTAGACTTAATCTCCAGGTATTCCATCAACATCATGACCACGACCAAAACTGCTGCTAATAGAAAAGTTTAATACCTCCGCATTCATGATGGTATAGGTTGCCCAATTGGCAGGAAGAATTTTTAAACCACACGATTTACTAAAAGGGGGGAAGACGATGAAAGTATGTAGCAAGGAGACGAGTAGGCAACAAAACAATCGAAACGATAACGGCAGGCAATGAAAGAGGCGCTAAGCTTTTATACGCTTAGCGCCACTAGGGTTAGTTATTTCAGTACATTCAAAGCACGTCGTAGCTTCTTTGCAAACTCTATGGGGGGTTCAACGGATTCAATATGCAAATACATGAGACGTGGCTTATCAAAGAGCCAGTGATTGTGCAGGGCAGAAACGATAAACCCTTCCTTACGAACAGCGTCAATAAATTTTTGGACTTCGTTTTGCAGGAGTGTAAATTCCCCCGTATTCAAGGTATTTCCTTCTTTATCGAGGGATTCAATGGTAATTTCATGCTCAGTATCATATGGTTTGCCCAAGATTGTTGCATGGAGATTACGCTGAATCGTGATAGAACAAGTATCATTTGACATGCCTGTCCCACCCAGAATTTTGGCTATACGATCGCATAAACTTTTCGGTATCTTCAAGTGTGATCCTCCTTTTCTTGATTTAATGCATTCTATGTAGAAGAGAATAAGAGGTTCTGGACAGAGGTAAAAAAGGGTGCATGTACAAGTGAAATGATAATAGCAATGGGATTACTACATTAATTGCTATTGGAGAAAAGGAATTTGAGACGCGTAGCTGGGGAAGAAGGTATCGAGGAGAAATATCTTAGCTAATCAGGGGTAAAAGATATCAATCCTTTATCTTGAAATGGGTTTGACCAAGGACAGGTATTACGAAAGAAAAAAGATGCTATACGTCAAATTGCTCTGGCACTCGGGATGATCTGAGTGTTTTTTTTATGGCAGAAAGACCGAAAAAAACCTAGATAAAACCCTGAGAAAATCGGGGATAAAAGGCAGGGCGATTTAAAATGGTGCAATCGGTAATTTTGAGTCAAGAGCAAGCGAAAGTAGTATTTCGGAGATACCGTCTATCCCTTACAATAGCGTACCTGAGCGAATTCATGGGTGATGAAGAATGTGAACTTACGAACGGGGGACATTCTGAGCAGAGTAAGTTCTTGGCTCGAGTCGGAGACCTTTGCCGAAAAAAATCCTGGAATAATTTTAAAAAATACACTTGTACTATTTAAGGGCGCGTGTTACGATGTTTTTGTAAAAAATGGTAGGAGATGGAAAAAGAAAAAGTTCTCTGTAACATTTGAATGTCGGCAACCAAGTCCACTCCCCCGTTAACTTGCTTCTCTTCTGAGGGCGGGTAAAAATAAGAAATAGAAGGAGTGTTTTTCGATGAAAAAGTTTCTGACTAGTTTAGCAACATTGGCACTATTGACTTCAGCTGTACCTGCATTTGCACAGGAGGGACAGCAATCACCTGCACTTTCTGCAAGCGCTAAATATTCACCATCAAAAATATCTTCTAACGAAGATGAAAAGTATGAAGATATGTTTCAAGACATTGGGGTGAAGTTTAATTATATTCCAGGTGCAGATAGATATAAGTGGGTTCGGTACAATGTAACCGATGGATACGAGGATATGACTGGTACTTCTTACACTACTAGCTCAAAAATTTATAGTTTGAGAATTGGAAAACTATACAGAATACATGCTTATGCTGTAGACGAAAACAATAGAGTACTCGCAGTATCAGCTCCGGTGGAAATTAGAGGGGAAAAAGGTTGGGATACGGTTATTAATTTTTGGTTAAAATAATTGCTAACTGAATATATAGACATAAAAGCACCCACGCGGTGCTTTTTTTTTGCAAAATTAGCTCATTAGGCAAAGGTTCCAGTCCTAGCCTCTTGTTCTGTACTTCTCATATTTCGAATACGCCGATCCTGTCACAATGTGCAGATTTATCTTCTGCACCACTTCTTATAACCTGTGGCCGCAATAGGTATAAGGATTGGCTTGCGGCGGAGACTTCTGCCCGGAGGTTGGATATCTTCGGGGAATTATGGGTGCGATGTAACTTTATTCAAGAAAGGTGCGTCTAACAGATGTATTTTACAAACACCCTTGAAGCAAATTCCGATACCCTTGCCCCAATGAGGAGGAACAAATACATGAAAAAGGTTGTGTTCATCGCTGCAATCGCAGCCGTTCTGTCTGTCGGACAGATCGCCTATCCAATTCAAGAGGCAGCAGCGGCAACGGTGGCCTCTTATCGCATTGCCTACAAAATGCCAACGGTCAATACACTGGAAGAAAAAGAAGTTTTTCATTATCTCCTAAAAGGAGCGCTCAAGATCAAAAATCCGCATCCGGCCAGCATCCTGGACAAAAACAGAAGAGACCTCACGGAAATCGTCGGCGATCTAAACGGTACAGACACGCCGCGCGGTTTCATGATCGATGAATTCAGCGTCTCTAAAGATGGGTATTTACTTGCCCTGTACAATGAGATCGGGATATTGGATCCCGTCTATCCCCAAGGATATGATCCGGCCGCCATCAGCAAGCAAATATTGGACCAGCAAGCATCTGGTCAATGGGGAGGCGAGTTGCGGCAAAAGCGGGGGGAAATAGAATTAAAAGCGCGGATAAACGCACTTGTCCAGGCGGGGTACGTACAGCCTGAGGAACTGAAAGATCAGCGGCTTACGAAGCAATTTGTTGCGGAGACGTTGTACCGCATGTACAAGAAAGCGAGGCCTTATAAGGGGAGTGTAGCTCCCAAGGACAGCCAAAGTGAAGCGGTTCGCTGGGCAGTAGAGGTGGGAGTGCCGGGATTCCAGGTCGATGCAAAAGGGTATGTGTATCCGCAATCACAGCCGTACTACACAAATATGCTCGACTTCATCCATCTGTTTTTGCCTAGTAAAAAAACGGCGACTGGATGGGAGTATTTTCAATACGAAGTCAATCAAGACTTATTGCTAGAGGCTGTGCACAACTCTTCAGGCGAATTGTTGCATATAAACAACAAGCCGTTGTCTTCCCTACCCAACTATGTGATGCTATCTGATCTTCCAGAGAAGAAAAAAGCCGAAGCACAGCTCAGCGCCTCTCTTGCACCAAAAGTAATAGAGATGGTGGAACAGGTCCGGCGAGAAGTCCAAAAACCGCGCGTGTGGGACTGGCGAACAGACGTAATCCGGCATCCTTCCTTCACCAAACTTGTGAGTGAGTACCGGAAAACGAAGAGCCAAAAAGCGCTGAATCAGGTATATCAAACAGTCAAGGCCCGCTACAATTTATTCGACCGGCAGGACTCGCCGCAGGTCATGAAAAGCGTCCTGGACCATATTCGGTGAGCTTACGACGCATCTATAAACTTTATGTAAAACATTATGATCTGTACCATTATCAAACAAAAGCACCCGTGTGGTGCTTTTTTTATGTTTCCTTCCTACTTTTTACAAGCCGTATGAGCGGAGGAGGATGGACAAAAAAAGACCCACCCTATAGCACATTCACTATGGGTGGGAGTGGGAAGTGTTACCCTGCCTATGGCTCACTCTTTAGGGATTCGATCCAGTCAGCATGACAGGTATCGCATAATAGTTCATCGCGATCCTGCTTACCTTGGAAAAACGTGATTTGGCGAACGCTGTCGGTTTCACGTTCACAGTAATAACAGCGATATTTCCCCAATTCGTTCCCTCCTTGAAGAGTTTTTCAAGAGTAACGATAGTTATCTTCTCCATCTATGGTGTAATCTAACACACTTGGGATTTTTCAAATGATCACAAACTCACGGTTTAACGACGCTTTTTAATTTTCTCGGGAGTCTTGTAGAACTGAATCAATGATGAAATGTTTGGCTACTCGTTACCTGCTCAGTATGGGGTGTGATATTTTGTCTAAAAAACTATTGCAGTTACTGAATTGTATAAATAAACTAAAAATGTAATTAAATGTAAAATAGAGAGAGGGATAAGATGTTGAGAGGCAAATTTAAAAATACTCTGTTATGTGCTGTTGCTGCTTCCGCTTTAACGATTGGTACTCAAGCTGCATTTGCGAGTGATAGCACACAGAATTCGATCCAGAAACTCAATCAAGAGAAAGTCCAAGCCAATGCCCAAGGTCAGGTTCTTATTTCTTTTGATATTTCTAGAGTAGATCGTTGGCACAACTCAGAAACATTTACGGTAGACTCTACAAAATCAGTAAAGTTGAAAGTCAATACAGCTAATATCATTTGGGCTCCGGTTTATCCAGATTCAAAGGTAAGTATTATTAGACTCGGTGACAGAAAAAGTGTGTCTATGTCGATAGTGGCAAGAGATTATAAGGAGGAGGACTTTATTCTGGAGCCCGGGACATATTACCTGGAATTTGCTAATTATGCAAGTGTTCCGGTTTATATGAGGGGTTCTGTAGTTGAAAATTAATTTTGGGTGACATGGAGTATGCCAGCATGTTCACTCAGCGACAGGGGAAATTTACTACACTGATGAAGTGCTTCGTCGGTCGAGTGAGCGACTGGGCTGCATATTGGATCAATGTAGAGGACCTCGTGAGTGTAGTGAAGTAATTGCAAATAAATGAGCTTAAAAAACAAAGGAGGCATGTTGTTTGGACACGTCCCCTTTGTTTTTTAATTGTTTTGAAGTTGTTTTTTTCTAAATGTAAGTACTAAGTCAATCAATAGTCCAAACAAGAAGTAAGTAATGACATGCAGTAGATACCCAGTAGGAAGAATGGTACTATTAGCATCCTGATGCACTTCCATTATCCAATGTTTGAACGATTCCATATAAACGATTTCATTGAGGATGGGGTTTGTCACCATAAATAAGATGTGTTTCGTATCATTTGCTAAAAAATCGAATAGGCAAATCAAAATACTGACCAAAGTTAGCCAAAGACTGAACTTTTTAAGCAGGATCATTTTGTTCTCACTCCTAAATATGGATTCGGATCTTTCGGACTATGGTCATGGACATATCACTTCCGTGCGTGTACCAGCATCTTATTACACCGACATGTTAGAAAGCAGGTTTTAAACAAGTAAGTGCAGACGATGTCTTAAAAATGAACGAAATAGTTTTGGATATTTTGATACGTTCATTGATTTGTTGCCGAATACAGGAAACTGGACGAAAGGTAAAAAGCTACTTCAGACTGACTATGTGAGCCAATAACGATCTTGAATCATGAGTCGGTTTTTTAAAATTGGCACGTTCTTCTCATGTTCACAGGCTAAGACATGCTATTTAATTATCAGCAAAAAAGAAGCGACTTCCAAGAAGAAATTGGGGACTAGTCGTGAAACAAAAGAGAGAATCATTCGTCAAAGTAAGTGGGGGAATTACATATATTTACATGTAGAAATGCTGTAGTGTTCTACCTTTTTAACAAAATAGAAACGGAGGAAGTCTCCGTACGCTGGATCCAAACTCTTATTACATGGATGATATGAGTTCATGTAAAAAAGAAATGGGAAGGACGAAAAATGAAATGAAGAATAATAGACAATTTATATTATCAACACTAATAGTAGGTTTTCTTTTTGGAGGGGGCTATCTATTTTTAGATTCTTATAAAATCCAAACGATTCGTGCTTACGACCAAACATCTCATAAACCAGCAAAAAGTGATAAGCAGACTATAAAAAAAGTAGATGTATCGGGAGAGGTCGTAGAGGACTTCGACAGTATCCAAAAGCTTAATGAAAGCGCTGAAGTGATTGCCAAGGTTGAAATCAATGTATCGGAGAGCTTCCAGTATAAAAACGTCGTATTTACCCTTAGTGATGCAAAAGTCAAACAAGTGTATAAGGGTGATGTAGAGCCGGAAAATGTGATCAAAATACTAGAGACCGGTGGATATAAAGATGGAACAGAGTATACTTTTGAAGGTAATGAGGTATTCGAAACAGGTGAAAAAGCGTACGTATACTTAGAAAAATATGAAGGTCCCGTTGCCAAAGATGCGTACGTAATTAAAGGGGTTTATCAAGGGAAATTCCTCGAAGAAGAAGGTGAATTGCAGTCTCCTAATGGAGTGGCCAAAGGATTGCAGGTAAATAACGAAAGTCAATTACAACTTGATTAAAATTAATGACATTAGACACGTTCCCCCCAAAAAATCGAGAGGGAAAGTGTTTTAATCGTGCAAACCTACTTAATCTTTCCGTATATGATTGCAGCAATTGTAACAGACAATTTAACAGTCGTGCATATAGGAGGACACCGTGACCTGCACAAACATCACAACAAAGCCAGTAATGGTTGGCAGTCCAAAAACGATATGTTCAAATGAAATCTAAAAATAGCTAACCCGTCTCTGTTTTAAGGAGACGGGTATTTTACTGTGAAGTGTTTATTCGTATCAATGCAAGTTCACAAAATAGAGACCTTATTTGACCAAGATTTCAACCTTGGTTCCGTCTGGAAAATCCTCTAGTTGATTGGAAATCCACGATCCAGCACCGCGATTATCTGAGGGAGATATGTATTCGATATGTGCCCCTGTTCCACCCTCAGCACACATTGCCATCGGCCATTCGTCTCGATCGAACCCCTTTTTTGTAGGAATGCCTTTGAGCGATTCTTCGCGATTTTCATGTGCTCCACCGCGGTCAATTGTGCATACAGCTGACTTCCCAGAGGCAACCGCTTCTTTAATATGCTTTGCAGTCTGAGGGTATCGATCAGACGGAAAAACAATCGTATGGTTTACATTCCCGTTGCTGACTGTTTTGTTTTCTATTGGCACAAGTCCAAAGAAATAGGCGGCACCGATCAGTAACGCCACAATCAACACCAGCATTTTTTTCTGTGTCATGCTTTTGTCCTCCAATGTAAGTTCTTTTTCAATAATAACACCGCCAAACATTATATCGAAGCGTTGTGAATGCTTAAAACCCTCTGTTAACCTTTATCAGAGGTGGGAAGTGTTATGGTTACTTGAGTTATCGTGTGTACTTTTCATTAAGGAAAAAGCTTATTCAAAAAACAGATAAAGACGTATGGTGAATGAAATCACCTTAATCGACGTCCTTGGCACAGAAAACCACGAAGTGGTAGACGCAGTACAGCTCAAACTGGGGTCCAATAAAAGTGCGCAGAACTCCATCGTCAACGTGGAGTTATTTAAAGGGGGTCCGATCACCGTGGGGATTACAAAAACAGGAGCAGCAGATTTTACGAAAGAAGTTAACACGGGGAATCGATCAAAGAATCGATAAATACAAAAGAAGGCATAGATTACACGAAGTATATTCGCTTGTTGTATCGTTTCGAAGAGGATATGGCAGAAGATGTCGCGCGTTTTTTGGAGCGAGGAAAGTTAGCACCCGAACAATATGTGGGGATTACCGGTGAAGGATACGAAGCATCCGTAGTTGATCAGCAGGTTGTCGGATAGTCAAACGGATGCTTGAAATAAACTTTGTAATCGATCAAATCCCAAGGAACAATACTTGAAACATCTTGCTGAATAAAAGGAAATGGCGCTCCCATAAGTACATGGTCAAGTTGCTTAACGTCAGTAATGGTGACTGGAAAACTAAGTGGAGTGAAAGCGACTAAATCACAAGAAAACCTTGTGAATAGTATTTCAACAAAAAAGTTATTTTGTAGCGGTGACATAAAACATCTCTGCCAACACGAAAACCTGAAAAGCAGCTACACCAAACAGAGCAAAGGCCATCTTACGGTTTTTCTTCAGTTCAAATGATCCTAAAGAAGCCATGACAACGGCAAGGCATATCATCGTTACTATTCTTAAAAAAGCCACATGTGTAAAAATATTCACTACTGCAATAGAGAAGGCAACGACTGAAAAGATATGGAACCAAAGAGGTCTATTTTTCATAAAGGATCACCAACAATTCCCTTTTTACAACAATTTTAACAGATAGACTGATTAAGTCCACTTAACACAGGGGTAATTATAAATTTTGTCATGGTGAATGCCATTAGACCGATCCATTTAGCAGGTGGATCTGGAAACATAGAAAAATGAAAATGTCAAAGAGAATGGTGATAAGAAACACTCCCTAATAAGCAGGGAGTGGTAATAATAC
Organism: Brevibacillus brevis; assembly: GCF_022026395.1. Taxonomy (NCBI): domain Bacteria; kingdom Bacillati; phylum Bacillota; class Bacilli; order Caryophanales; family Paenibacillaceae; genus Brevibacillus; species Brevibacillus brevis. Next base: position 2,066,244 of record NZ_CP041767.1, read on the forward strand.
AACCAATGCTGGTTAGCATGGTGTTTATTGGAGCAGGCTCACATTACATCTCGCGTTCTGGACACCACCAACCGCACCCATGACGCATGCAAATCCAGATACACCCTCCAGCTTGAGCTGGATAATAAGATGAATATTGCACCAATTGACCATTTACTTTCTTGAATTTCTTAGAATTAGCTTTCTTTTTTTTCATGGGATATGTCCTCCTTTAGGATGGGTCTAAAATAAGGTATTAACATAAATTTCCTTTTGATTGTACGAGTGTTCTCAAGTGACAAAAATGGACGGAATAAACCGTTTTAAGTAATTTGGATCTTTGTAGTAACGGGCATTATGTATTCAATACAATAAGGCACCATCCTGTCTGATAGGAGGTGCCTCTTCGTGTTTTTTGGTATATTCCATCACTTCAAACCAGGCTAATTGAATCGTATACTTTCCCGCTCCTGTTTTTAGGAGACGGGTTCAAAAGTATCCTATATATCGAAAAGCGAGCGTTAAAGACGTGCTCGTAAAATACACTTTTCATTAATTGACAAGCTTACGGTTGAATTTTATTAGATAGAAGATGTTTCTCTTGTTTCACTACTTTGCGTGTGTAAGGGATACTTCAAAGGCATCTAAAATCTCTAAAAAATGCGAGGCTTCTCTAAATACATGGTCAGCGAGCAATGGGGGGATTATGCTCTTTATTTTGCATTCCTCAATGAGATCACGAGCTGTTTTTTTGAAGTCACGCAATTGGCGGACAGATACACGATTTTGATCGACAAATTGATTCAGTAACGGTTTCGTTTGAGACTGGGGACGCATGGAATCAAGATCCTGAGCTTGGAACAATAATTGATCAAAATCATGGCTGAATTCTCTAGCTTGATCCACTAGCTTTCTTTCGGAAGGATCGAGCAAATGGTTAATAAATTTCGCATGGTCAGCCATGATTCGTAGGAAAAAGACATTTTCATTAATCACCGCATCTGGTAAGGGATCAAGGTTTCCCGTATTCAATTGTTCTAATCGATTCCGAAAATAGGCAGCTTCCCTGCTCACATGATCGACCAACAGCGGAAAGTTGTTACCACCGATTTTGCAATGAATAATAAGTCCGAGTACTTTGCGTTTGAAAACCCAAATATAGGAAACGGCATTGTGAACAAGCTGATTAAAGTCATAGATTCGTTGAGGGTCGATGTCAGAAGAAAAGGCAAGTGATTGGTTTTCAATTTCTTCAAAAATACTGTAAAAGCGATTCGCTTCTTCAATCAATTTTGTGTCTTCGCAGTTAAAGCCCAATTTGAGAAACAGGGAGTGTTCTTTCATGATACGAGACCAAAAACGTATTTCCTCTAATGATCGATCAACAAAAACATTTGTCATGTAGTACCTCCGCATAGGATTTGAGCAGTTCATAGCCCATTTTCCACTTTTGATCACACATAATGTATGTCTATGCGTTTACCCAGTTTCGTGAGTGGGCAGTAGCACAGAATTAAAAAAATTCTGGTGTTTTCTGGCTTGTCCCACGAAAAAAACTCCCTGTAACGGGAGTTTTCCATGTCAAAAACGACGCATCGAATGCATTTGCGTTCTGTGGTGATGGGCCCTCATGCGATGGAAGTGTTCTCTTTCTCGAAAGGTATGATGACGCAGTCGATCATGACGATGTTCAAAAGCTAGAGAGCGAAAACGTTCTGCTTGCCGCATGTGGTGATGCATACGCTGTCTATGATGCTCAATTGGATCCATGACACTACCCCCTTAACGTTGGTACTAATAGGATATGAGGACAGCTTCCTGCTTGCTTATGCATAAGTGGATATCGTAAAGAAAGAATGAAAAAAGAGGCGTAAAGCCTTTCGCTTTCGCCTGGTGATGAACAAGGTTAATCTTTTACTCGATTCGCGGTCTGGTGGGGAAACAGTCTGGTGACGGCACGTCGGAAACCTCAGATAGCTTCATCAAATAGTAGCATTCTTCTCGAGACATATGGTCGGCCATGAGCGGGGATAAAACTCCAAGCAATTCATCACGCATCCGCATCTCTTCCAATTCATGCAAAAATACCTGAAAAAGCTTCATTTCCATTTCTGCTTGATGGTTAAAACGGCGTAATGCCGGGAAGTTATTCAAGTTTGTTCGGAGATACCCGGCTAATTCCACCGCTTTTAGGTAAAAATGCTCGAACTGTTTGGTAAATTGTTCACTTTTAAGCTGATAGTCTTTTTCCACCATGTCCAAAAGGGAAGTGATGGTGGCTGCATGCCCGACCGCATCGGATAGCCACAAAAGATGGAGCTCTACCGGGTGATTGGCAGGTGGCAAGCTTCCGGAGAGAAAAGCATGCAAAATTCGTTCATACTCTTCTAGTTCATTGACCATGTGGTTCATAAACGTTGGGGGAAGACTGATCGATATTTTACTGATGAGATGCCTTTCCAGAATGTGGAGTTTAAAATCGCGCAGTTGCTGCGTGAGTTCACTTGCCTGCTGGTTGAGTGCGTGCAGTTCATCGGAAGACAGATTCTGCCTGGCGTTATCCAGCAAGTTATCGAATGACACGATGAAGTATACGGCTCTTTCAATTTCCTGCTCTTCATTCGGAGCGAGTGATTGAAAAATAAAGCGGGCATGATCGCCCAGAATTTGTAGCCAAAAACGATGCTCAAACAACATACTTTCTCTTAAAGGTTCATTCACTGTTGTTCCCTCCTTACTCCCCATCAAGATATGTAAAAGCGCCCAGAAGTGTGTGACGGATTGACCTTGACTCCCAAATGGACATAAATGGTAAAATACTTGTAGGAGGAGCAGCGGTAAGGGGGGAGAAAATGAAGAGACCAATCAAAAATATACCAAAGACAGGCAGCGAATGGCTATGGGATGTAGTTGGTTGTTTATTTTTCGTAGGATCGCTATTCTTTTTAGTCTTTGTATGGAATAAGCTTCCTGACGAGGTGCCTGCCCATTACAATGCTTTGGGGGAAGTAGATCGCTGGGGCTCAAAATGGGAACTGCTTCTTTTACCCGGGATTGGCGTCTTTATTGTTTTCCTCATGAAGGTACTCGAAAAACATCCAGAGCTCCATAACTATCCGGCACGCTTCTCTGAATCGAATGCCGAGCAGTTTTATTTGCACAGTCGAAAAATCGTGAACCAAATAAAAAATAGTTGCTTAATCATTTTTTCCGTAATCCTGTTGGAGTCAGTTTCTATTGCTCAAGGATGGGGAGGCGGCTTTGGGAAGTGGTTTCTGCCGATCACCATCATTGGGATGATCGTTCTGCTTGTAATAGGAATCGTGAAACAAAAAAAGATTCAATGAGAAGCATGAGCGAGGGGGCCTTCTAACGGAAAGGGCCTCTTCTTGGTTTTTGAAACGAAAATGATGAGGACATATGTCCTTCCCTATCTACCTTGCCATCCTTTTTAATTAGGAACAGATTAGTGTGAGGTGAGAGGATGAAAGGAATTATTTTTGCTATTTTGGGCGGTGTTTTCATTACCTTGCAAGGTGTAGCGAACGCAAGAATCAGTCAAGATATTGGTACTTGGCAGACCGCGACACTTACGCAGTTAACGGGCTTCCTCACGGCTTTAGTACTCCTGTTGTTTTTTCGAGATGGAAAATGGCAGGCATACAGGCGAGTGAAACCGTTATATTTGACAGGTGGGGCATTCGCTGCGTTTATCATTTTTAGCAATGTTACGGCTATCCAGCATATCGGGGTAACCATGACGATTTCAGCTCTCTTGATTGCGCAGTTAAGCCTGACTTTTCTCATTGATAGCAATGGGTGGTTTGGTGTCGATCAACAAAAGATGAGGTTGCCGCATTTTATCGGGATCGGGATGATGATTCTGGGTGTGCTGATTCTGAGGGCCTGATAGCGAGAGGATGAAACAGAGGGATGAAGGAAATCGAAAATCGTGAGCTTTTGCAACAATATCTCCATGACCATCAGTTAGCGACTGTCTTTCATGAGCCTTTTCTGCCGCATTTGTCCTTGTACCAATTTGATCAAGGAGAGCTCATTTGTGCCCAGGGTGAAGCGACCTGTCACCTGTATGTTTTGGTGAAGGGCAAAGTAAAGATTTTTACGACTTCCCCTGAAGGAAAAACACTGATCCTTTCTTTTAAAAAGCCGCTTGAAGTGATCGGAGATATTGAGTATGTCAGAGGGATTTCTTATCTTAATTCGGTTGAAGCGGCCTCGTCTGTTCAGATGATCGGGATTCATTATCGCTGGTTGAAAAAATACGGGACAGACTACGCTCCACTCCTGCAATTTTTACTGCAAATCATTACGAATAAATTTTGTGTGAAGTCCAATACATTAAGCATCAACCTTCTGTACCCAGTAGAAGTACGTTTCGCTCGTTATTTGTTGTCCGTTTCGATAGAGGAGTGGAATCCTGCCAACAAAGAGCAGATCCGTACAAGCAATCTCTTGGATGCAGCGAATATGATTGGAACGAGCTACAGACATTTGAATCGGGTCATTCAACAGTTCTGCAAGGAGGGACTGATTGAGCGTGCCAATGGATTCCTTCTGATCAAGGATAGGGAAGGTTTAGCTAAAATGGCGAGCGAGACTCCGAACGAATAAGGAGACAGGAGTGTCAAAATCATGGTAGTCGGGCTATTCTTCGCGTTACTGGCTGGCTTGTTGGTCAGCCTGCAAAATATTTTCAACAGGAAAGTAAGTGAACAGGCAGGAACGTGGTCTACGACAACTCTCGTGCTTGGGATGGGATTTCTGTCGTCTTTGACGATGGGTCTTATTTTTGAAGGCAATCAGTTGTTTTCGTTTCGAGCTATGCAGACGTGGTACTGGTTCAGTGGCATGATCGGCGTTGGGGTGGTCTTTTGCCTGGTACAAGGAATGAGACTGCTTGGCCCAACGTATGCTATTTCCATTGTTCTCACTGCCCAGCTCGGTTTTGCTTTGTGGTCGGATTCAATCGGCTGGCTAGGGTTGGTTCAAGTGCCGATGACATTTACGCAATTGTTTGGAGTTTTGGTCATTGTCGGGGGTGTCATTGTATTTAAACTAGGTGGCGAATGGCAACAGAAACGCTCCATAAGTAAGATGTAAATTTATTGTTGACTTAATTTTAAACGTCATGATAAAATAAAAAATTTTAAATTCGATTTTTATGTTATAATGGATATAGATTGCTTTGAAGGAGGTGGACGTATGTTTCAAGTTGGAGACAAGGTTTTTTATCCGATGCACGGGGCAGGCGTAATCGAGGCGATGGAGGAGAAAGAGTTTCTGGGTGAAAAACACCTCTATTATGTGCTCAACATGATGCTGAAAGAGTTAAACATCATGGTCCCGGTTGAAAAGATGTCCGCTCTGGGTATTCGAAAGGTGGTTGAAGCCAACATTCTCGAGAATGTTTTGGCCGCCATGCGAGAGGGGCAACGCGACACCGCCTTGAATGCAGCGCAGCGCTACAAGCTTCATACAGAAAAAATGAAGAGTGGCGATATTTACGAGCAATCTGAGGTCATCCGCGATTTGTTTGGAATGAGTAAAGAAAAAGTATTGGGAACGAGTGACAAAGTGATGCTGGATAATGCGCAGCAGCTCTTCATTAGTGAGATTGAACTGGTAAAAGACGTAGATACGGAACAGGCAACAGAAATGCTAAAGCAAGCTATTTGCCCAGAAGAAATGTCTGAGATTGTCCCATAAATGCCATACAAGGGAAGTAAGGGGAGTGATTGTTATTGCAATCGCCCCCCTTTTTTGTATATCCGTCAGAGCAACAGGCCACGATCCAGGGTAAATTCTTGGCGACTGGCAAACTGGTGGTATCCAGCACGTAAAAAGGCTTTGGCCATTGGCGTGTTTTTTATATCGGTATCCGCGCGGATGTAAGTTTCGCCAGATTGTACAAGAACGTCTGTGGCCTGTTTCAGCAATTGATCAATATAACCGTGTCCTCTTTGCTCGGGGAGAACACCGATGTATCCAATCGTAGCAAAGGTAGGGCTGACCGTAGGCATCAAAAATCCAATGAGCTCATTTTTTGCCGTATAGGCAAGTTGCCACCATTCCGGTTCGTATTTCATATGTTGCAAATCTTGGAACATTTCCTGTGCCTGTGTTCGAGGGCCTTTTTTCAAGCGCTCCTCTGTTATTTGTTGATCATGGGTGAATTGCGAGACACGCAAGATGGCATCCACAAATGCAGCCTCGCCAACCTCAGGAAGAGTGCGGTACACAATCGGATCATGCGTTTTGTTTGACGGTATAGCAGTTGCCTCAATCGGAGCATGCCATTCGAATCGGTTTGTTTCCCGGCTAATCCGAAAGCCAAGCGCTTCCAGAACATTTCTTTGCTCTTGGTGATCCGTTTGCCATTGGGGAGAGGAGGAAGGTGAATCCAGAACATAGCCGATTTTCTCCGTGAGGTTTCCTGCCATGAGCGTGAAGACTTCGCGTAAGAAATGAGCTGCGAGCGAAGGGCATTCTGTCTCTTTCCATGGAAGCTCCCACAATACCAAATCAGTCGCCTCTTTACTGCCAGGCAATGTCCAGAAAGCAAGACGACCAGCGATCTCACCTTGTACCTCCAGAACGAAGCACCAGTCCTGACGCATGGCTCCTTGTGTGAACATTTTATCGAGGTAAGCAGCGATATCATCCCGCACGGATGCAGGGTGATCCGGGTAGGCAAGAAATGCAGGTAAATCCTCCGGGTGGATACGGCGAACGGTGGTCAAGCAGTCATCTCTCCTTTGTAACCATCTAAAGTGAAATGGTTAGTTACAAGTGGATTTTACCAAAATGTTCTGTCAATCGTCAATCGTCGCCTATGTAGAAAAGAGGAAGGGTAGGGAGCATCCTGCCGGCTCCCTCGTTTGCTCCTGTGTTATTCAATCAATACGCCCCGCGCCCTACCTATGATGCGGGTGGCGCGACTCCATAGCAACTGGAGCTTTTTTCTCTGCAGGGGGCGCACATACAGATCAGGGCTTTTCAGGTAGGAACGCATGGGGATGACGCGAAAGCATACACGTCCTTGACTTACATACCGTTGCGAAAACGTCGGAATGACCGAAATTTGCTCGAGTGAAACCTGATTCCTCTCATCTTTTTCGACGGTAAATCGCAGGATTGCTCCGCACTGGGATTGATCAAACGAGAGCATTTTCTCTGATGTAAAATTGCCCAAAGAATACGCGACTAGTGTTTGTCTCTTTGTCCCGTGAGGAGTCATGATACTCGGGGTGACAACAGGCTGCAGAACATGTGGGTGAGCCCCGAGGATGACATCAGCACCGTTGTCGAGCAGGCTTTGTACGAGCTGCCGCTGGCGCGTCGTCGGTGTATAGCGGAATTCAATCCCAAAATGAAGGGAGATGATCACAACATCGACGTGAGGACGAACTTTTCTCAGGTCGGATAATATTGTGTCAAGATGAAGCAGTCGGACGATCCATGGTGTATGAGCGGGGATCACCTGCTTGTTTGTCCCGTAGGTGTAAGCAAGCAGGGCGATGCGAATGCCGTTTACCTCCTTGATCAGGTAGGTATTTGCCTCCTCAAGGCTTCGATAGGTTCCGGTATGGGCAAGCTTGTATCGATCCAAAACATCAAGGGTTCGGCATAGTCCGGTTACTCCGCCATCCAGACAGTGATTATTCACTGTAGTCAATACGTCAAATCCAGATGCTTTCAAGTCCCGAGCCAATTCATCTGGACAGTTGAAGCGAGGGTAACCGGTTCGTGCCGAACCGATTTGATAGGGCTGTGTTTTCCCGGAAAAAGTGGTTTCTAAATTGCCTATTGTGAGATCTGCCGCTGAGAGAATCGGTGTCACGGGGTGAAACATATCTGTAAAAGTGAATTGATCTGTACCAGGCAGTCTGGCAGTTGCCACCTGCTCTTTCCACATCAGGATGTCGCCTACAGCGGCGATGGTGGCCTTCTTTTTCATGCGCTTCACCTCCCCTCCTACTCTATTCCAGAAGTCGTCCGTCTGATTTGGATAGTAGCGGAACGTTTTCATAGATAATGGTCTATACAGGCTGTCTATGTCGTTCATACAATAGGAAAGCTGATCGAGAGAAGAAGAACGAGGCAAAGGGGTGATACCCGTGAAAAAGAAGAGAAGAGCTGTAGCACCTGTAAAGACGCTGATTCTCGACAAGCCAGTTATTGCTGTGACGGGAAGCGCAGGGAAGACCACGACAAAAGAAATGATCTACACCATCCTGAATCTGCGCATGCCCACATATAAATCGATGTACAACAAGAACTTCCTGGGAAATACAAGAGCGCATACCAAAAGAATTCGGGACGAGCACAAGGCCGTTGTGCTTGAGTATGGAATTTATCGAAGCGGTCATTTGCGACAGCACTGCAAAATCATCCAGCCGTCGATGGGAGTCATCACGAATATTGGCACGGCTCATATCGGAAATTTTGGCGGAGATGCCAGACGGCTGGCATTAGCAAAAACGGAGTTAATTCGCCATATGAAACCCACGGGAACCATTTTTCTGAATTGGGATTGTCCTTATTCTCGCGAGTTTATTCAACAGCCTTACCTAGGGTCGTTCACGGGAAAAATCGTGACATTTGGCAAGGAGCAGGAGGCGGACTATAAGGCGGGGCGAACGAAAATAGAAGGCAATGGGTTTCGATTCGAATGTTCTTTGCGTGGAGAAAAGGAGTCATTTTTTGTTCCTATTCCTGGCGAGCATAATTTATACAACGCATTGGCTGCTATCGCAGTTGCACATACGATGGGGATTCCCGTCGATGACATTCGTCGCGGGTTGAGTCAGTTTCGCGGACAGCGAAAACGCCTTACCAGCTATCGGCTCGCGAATAACATTCAGGTGCTGGATGATACCTTTAGCTCGAATCCGGATGCGGCCAAGGCAGCGATTGATGTGTTAAGTCAAGTCGGGCATACCACAAAGATCGCCGTTCTCGCCAGTATGCTGGAAATGGGCAAATACGATGTGAAAGGTCACGAGGATGTCGGGAAATATTTGAGTCAAAAAAATGTAGACTACTTGTATACGCTGGGAAGTAGTGCCAGGTATATTGCAAGAGCAGCGATTCGCTCCGGATTTCCGGCAAATCGGGTGAGGCATTGCTTAAGTAAGGCAGGCCTGCATCGGCGTCTAGCAAAACAGCTGCAGCCAAATACAGCCTTTCTCGTAAAAGGATCAAATCGGTTGAAAATGGGAGAGACTGTACAATTTTTGTGCAGGGTAACTGCGAAGCAAAGCACTGGAAAAAGATAAAAAGAGTGGGGACGCCTGCGGATTTATAAACAGGCTATTGCGGAAAAAATAGGTGAATGACGGCGGGCAAACGCACATACCATCTGTGCGTTTGCTGCATTTCCTATAGGGAGACTAGTAGGAGGTGACACGTCATGTCATATCAATTTCCCCCTGGCGGCCGAGATGGTTCCCCAGGTTTTCCAGGCTCCCCCGGATCACCGGGAGGATTTCCCCCTCCACCACCAGGTCCTCCACCGAGCAGGACGCCAAGTGCACCGGGAGCAAGAGGCTATGGCGGAACACGCCGGATTGATGCTGGCGGATTCTATCCCTGTTTATATCGTTACACGTACGTGTGGTTGCGAAATGGTCGTTCTTTTTGGTTTTACCCCGTCTATGTCAGTCGTCACTCTGTAACCGGCTATCGCTGGAGAGGGTATCGATGGGAGTATTACGGGACAGACTTGGATCGAATCGCTTATTTTACATGTTAATTCCATTCACGAGCAAAAAGGCCATTCCCTGAGAGGATGGCCTTTTTATTTTGGAGGACTTATTTTATGGAGAGTGAGAAATCCTTGTGATCATGAATGTCTCCTTTTTCCACATGGACCTTCACTGTATAATCCCCCGCAGCAGGGAATTGTGCGCTGGCTTCATACTGGCCTGCCGCAGTTTCCGTTGCATCAACAAAGCTGTGCTTCTCGTCATTTCCCAGCCAGAACTCGAATTTGACTGTCGCTTTGTCCAACGCTTTGTTGTCTTTCATCAGATGAACAGTGAGAGCAGATGGTGTTGCGACTTGAATATTGTCGGCTGGAGAGAAATGATAATCAACGGTCTCAACATTCGCGTGACCTGCTGCCCCATGATCGTGTGACTGACCTGCGTCAGCTTGAGGGGAAGATGGCGTCGCCCCAGTCTTGCTGTTTACGGTAAACGGGGTCTTCTGCATGTTGTGGAAATCTCGTGCTGTTACATGGTAGTAGACAAAATAAGAGCCTGGCTCGTTAATGGTTTGTTGGGCCGTGTAGACACCGTCTCCTTGCAGAGAAGCCGGGATCGTTTCATGCTTTTCTTGCCCATCTTTCCACCATTCGAATTTTACTTCCTTGGCATCATCCACGGGTTGGCCATCGTGTGTGACTTTAACGGAGAAGGTAACTGTGTCGCCCGCTACGAGCTCCTTTGGTTCCAATGTAAAGGCAGCCTTAACGGGAGCTCCGGGTTGAAAAGCTTGTTGCTCGTTTTCTTTTCCACAAGCGGCCAAAAGGAGCATAAGCATGGATAAGAGCAAAATCATCGTACGTTTCATGTTGGATTACCCCTCCTTTTTCAATTTCAACAATTCCTGATAAATTTGTTCGGGATCGAAGTCGTCGCCCATGCCAAATTTTTGAATGACGGTATTGTTATCATCCACGAGATACGTACTCGATGTATGAGAGATAAACCCATCATCCATCTTATTGGCAAAAAAGCCGAGCGAATTTGTAACCGTTTTGATCGTTTCGTCATCACCCCGAAGCAAGGTCCAGCCTTGTTCTTGAATCCCCAACTGCTTGGCATAGTAGCGCATGACATCAGGGGTGTCGTTTTGCGGATCAATCGTGATGGTCAAAAACTCAACGTCTTGCCCCATCAGGTTTGCTTCGAGCAAACGCTTTTGCAGTTGAACCATTTTTACCGTTGTCGTGGGACAAATATCCGGGCAACGGGTATAAATCAGCTCCACCAAGCGAAATGTTTTCTTTTGCGGTGCTAGCGAATAGGATTGTCCATCGATAGTTTGCAGAGTCACATCATCAGGCAATTTCGCCTGGGCGTTTTTGGGCCCGAACCAAACCCAAGAAGCGACAAGAGCAACAAGGACAAGGACGGGTAACAACAAGAGCAACCGTCTGATTCGGATAGCGGTAGCAGGGGCGATATTCACGTGTGTGTAACGCCTCCTTTCTGATTCTTTTGGCTATGGCGTTATGAGGCCGTCCTCTTCCTGATTCTTTTCTTTTCGATACCAGGTAGAGAAAATGTAAGCCAGGACGACTCCGTACGTCAGCTCCTGCATGAGCTTCATCACGATTCCACCCAGCCGTTGATCGTCCAGAGGGAGCAGTGGAACGGCAAACATCGATTTATCGATCGGCGTGGAAAAGAATGGAGCGCAGAGCATGGAAGGACCGTCTACATATGTTGCATACAAAGGTGTTGCTGAAAAAATAATCAGTGCGCATGCAGGCGTAATCAAAACGCCGTTCGCAAAAATGTAGGCAAGCTTTTGCAGTTCCGACAGACGGTGAATTTCCGGTATCGGTGCGACAACAGGCATCCACATCAAAATTGCAGTCACCAAAAGCAGTAAATGAATCAAATTATGCAGGGCCAGGTTGTTCATTGCCAGGTCTAAAATAACAGGCATATGGTAAAACGAGAACAGGGCATTAAACATGAGAATAGCAGGTATCGGGTGACTCGCTATGCGCATGAAAAGCTTGAGCCCCCGGCGATAAAACAGGGAACGGATCAACCATGACGGGGTCCCTGCCAAGAGCAGCAAGGGCATGACAAGATAAAGCAACGATTGCTGCAACATATGGGCACTAAACAAAAAATGCCCGGCTACGTTCAAGGGACTCCCCATACTAAAGTAAAAACCAAGTAAGCCGAGCGTGAAAAAAGTCTTTTGCTTGCGTGTGACAGGTGTGGAGTCTTGAAAAGTTTGGCGTAATGGTCCGGTTAGTGAAAAATAAGCCAGACCGATCAAGAAAGTCAAAAGAATCAGCTCTGGATTCCATGTCGCCCGAAAGCCAAAGGTTTCAGTGAAATAAGTGAGGGTCATGCGATTACCTCCGTTTTCAAGGATTATCCCCAGTACTCATTATAGGCAAATAACTGGAAAAGCCTAATGACTCGTTCGGGCTATTTCTTCCACGGGAACGGAATTCTTCACATATTTGTCACGTATGTCCAATATGAAAAGAGCCTCCCGCAAATCAAGGGAGGCTGCTATCGTTATGATTTTTTCTGTTCTTCCAACCAAGCTTTCCATTCGCTTGCTTCGCGTCCACCGACGAGTCGAGCTACTTCCTTGCCGCCCTTGTAATGAACGAGGGTCGGGGTAAACTCGATCTGATAATCCTGGTAGCTGGCATTGAATTCGAGCAGGTTGTGCTTTTTCATGTCGATATCCAGGCTTTTGACAATCGGCACCAAGACAGGCGTAGTTGCTTTGCAGTGCACGCAGAGTGGACTGTAGAAGTATACAAACATGTCTTCCTGATTATCGAGCTTGGCTTTGAGCTCGTCAGGCATAATGAGATTATCGTACAGAGGGTCACTCAATTGTTCGATAGTAGCCGGGTTCAAATTGGCTTTGCCGTATGGGTTTCCTTCCGCGAGCTGACGGTTCGAAATGTCAGCGTACACGATCGCACCGATCAGGAGCGCAGCCACAAGGATGGATAGAAAGATGACTTTCTTCATGAATCATTTCTCCTTTGCATTTTTCATTACGATGACAAGCAGGATGCTGATCAAGGTGAAGGCAATGAGAGCAAGGAACGGAATCGTGATAAATCCTAGCCAGTTAATATAGTCCGTGTTGCATGGCACAATGCCGCAAGCGCTGCCCAGATCTTGCAGGGCAGGTATTTTTTGAATCGAGTAATGATACAGCGATGTGAGTCCTCCGATAATGGAGAGAATCAAGGCGTACGACGCGATCTTGTCATCTTTCTTCGCGGAGGCAACCCCGAGCAAGATGACGAGCGGGTACATCAAGATTCGCTGGTACCAACACAGGTCACACGGTATGTACTTTAACACCTCTGAAAAAAACAAACTGCCTCCTGTTGCGATGAGGGAGACTCCCCATGCGGCAAACATGGCTTGTTCCACGATTTGCTGACGTTTCATATAAACACCTCGTCCATATCTTAACATATTACAAATCGAAAGTAGATTATAAAAAGTAATAATTTATTGAACGAATAGGCTTGTCTCCTGCACCAGACTGGATGCACTACCCGATGCGCTTGCAGCAGGTAGGAACCAGTGCGAAAGCTCCCAGTTTTCCCGAGCATGATCAGTAGACCCGTACTTGTGGAGAGGATTGCCTATCCCGAATCGGTACGAACATGGTTTGAAGAGAAGGCCATTCGACGAGCATGACGCCTCGCCAGTATCCCGCGCCACCATCAATGCCGATCATATTGTCTCTGCGCCAAGGACCGTTGCCTGCGTATTGAGGCAATCCTGGAACAGGGGTATGGCCAAAGATGACAGGGAGGTCTCCATCATAATAAAGGTAGAAAGGCTCGCGAATCCATAGTAAATCTTGCGGATTTTGTTCCTGCAAGGGGATGCCGGGTCGAATGCCTGCGTGTACCAAAAGTGCGGCTGGAGCTCCTGTTCGCGGATCGGCTGGCAGCTCAATATACAAAGGAAGAGACGACAAGGCTGGCAAAATTGTTGGATAGCGAGAAAGGATGAATTGCCGGGCTTCTTCTTGCTCCTCCAAAGAAGGCATCCGATTAAGAAAAGCTCGCCGAAGCGGGTGATTTCTTAAGAAAGATCGAATGGTGGCATCACCGCCGTTGTAGCGCAGGTATAACTCCGGATTGCCGTTGCCGGATAGCCAATCTGCAAGCATTTGCTCGTGGTTGCCTTTTAAGAGATAGACTTGGTTCGGATACGCCTGCCGAAGAGCGAGTAAATCGAGCAATACTTCCTTTGATTCAGGTCCTCGATCGATCATGTCCCCCAATACGAACAGATGATCACCAGCTTGGGGGGAGAAGGAAACGTCCCGCAGCGCCTTTTGAAAAGCCTGATTCTGACCATGTATGTCCGAGACCAAATAAGTAGCCAAACAAAATCACCCTCCTCGATAACCCGTTATGCCTTTTAGTAGGATATGTTTGTGCAAAGTAGAGGGTGAAAGGGTGTGTCTCTTTCTCCGGCGTATAAATGGGTGCACATCTTTTGTGAATGGGAATAGAGATGCAGAATGAATCAAATACCCATACGGTGGGAGGATCAAACGACAGATGGCTACTTCCTATCGAGACTATACATCGCCGAATACTCAGTTCACGTACGATATGAGAAATAATCTGTTTTTTAAAAAGGACGATCGGAATTTTATCGATGCCTTGGGGATTGCACAATTAAATACATTGGGAAACAGCTCGCTGCTGGATATTTTCCTGACAACCGGAAATGTTGTCGAGCCACATATTCATCAAAATGCGGCTGAGCTGGTGTATTGCATCGCTGGTGAGGCCATTGTGTCCCTGATTAATCCTTTTACGAATCAATTGCTCAACTACCATGTTAAACCGAGACAAGTTGCCAATATCCCGCAGGGCTGGTGGCATTATGAAATGGCTTTGACAGACGATACGCATCTACTGGCTATTTTTGATGCGCCTGTTCCTGAGGTGATCTTTGGCTCCGATATTTTGCGTCTGACTCCTGCGAGTGTGTGGGCACATACGTATTGTTTAGGCGAAGCAAAGGTAAAAGAAACATTTGCGCCTATTACCAAAACAGTTGTGATTGGCCCGCCAGCAGGATGTCAGCAACAGGGGCAGATGCCAGATCGAGCTGCTACAAGCCAGTACCCGTACTATGGCTATTCGAGTCAGTTGCCTGATAGTTACGGTTATTACGATGCCAACTATGTGCAGCAGGGTGGGTATGGACAACACCCAGTCTATCAACAGCCGACTGGTTATTTGCAATATGGTACGGACACTTACCATACCGGATATCCGCCACAACCCATTTATCCATCCTATTGAAGTGAAAGATCGTATCCTGATGGGCAGGTCTCCCAAATCCGGCATTCTTCTATTACAATCAGGAGAAGTACATTTTCAAAGAAGAAGGGGAGACCATGATGGATCATCTGGCATACTGGTTGCGGACATCTTCCTTTACCGTTGTATTCACCGGAGCAGGCATGTCGACGGAGAGTGGCTTGCCTGATTTTCGCTCGCAGTCTGGACTATGGCGCGGCAAAGATCCGATGCAACTCGCGAGTACACGCGCGATGATGGAAAATCGGGAAGCATTTGTAGAGTTTTATCAGATGCGCATTCAAGGACTGTTGTCTTGCAAGCCACACGCCGGACACGAATGGTTAGCAGAGTGGGAGCGTCGTGGATTGGTTCATGGGATCATTACACAAAATGTAGATGGCTTTCATCAAGAGGCGGGAAGCTTGGCTGTAGCCGAACTCCATGGCTCTCTTGCGAAAATCCGCTGTCTAGCCTGTGGGACCGAGTATGCACATACACGTTATCTGGAGGATCAAGGGACGATTTGCGCATGCGGAGGATTTTTGCGTCCAGGTGTTGTCCTGTTTGGCGAATCATTGCCGCAATCGCAAGTCGATCAGGCCATCTCGTGGACGGAACAAGCCGATTTGTTCATCGTATTAGGCTCTTCACTTACTGTGAGTCCAGCCAATTGGTTTCCGCAGCATGCAAAAGAAAGAGGAGCCAAACTGGTCATTGTCAATCAGGAACCAACCCCATTGGATGCGTGGGCAGATGAGGTCATCCAAAAGGAGCGGATCGGCGACGTACTGCAAAGAATAGGACAGTCGTTAGGAGAATAAAAGCAGGCGTGCTCGATGGAAAGAGTACGCCTCTTCTGTTTGGGCCGGTTGACCTGCCTGATTGCTGGTGACGCTTCCTATTTTATTTTTGTACATGCGCCAATATTACTTACTATTCAATATTTTACCATTAATGAGATACTATTCCAATATTTGCTCCATCCAGTTGAATCACCCTAGAGCTTGCGCGAAAAACATGATACCATCGAGTGTAAGATTCATATGGCTTCTCGATAAGCAAATAGAAAAGTACAGGTGACGTTCATGCAAATATTATCAGTAGAAAACCTCTCCAAAGGCTATGGAGAAAAAGTATTGTTCGATAACATTTCCTTCCATATTGCAGAGCAAGAGCGCATTGGTCTGATCGGGGTAAATGGGACGGGAAAATCCTCGCTCTTAAAAATCGTGGCGGGCTTGGATACAGCGGATAGCGGGAAAATTGTTCACGCGAATCATTTTCACGTGGAGTATTTGCCGCAAAATCCCGATTTTGACGAAAACTCCACGGTACTGGAACAAGTATTTTACGGTGATTCTCCGCTCATTCAGCTTTTGCGTGATTATGAAACAGCGCTAGAGGCTGTTCAGGAATCGCCTGACGACGAGAAAAAGCAGGCGCGATTGTTTGCTGTTCAAAACAGGATGGATGCGGCTGATGCGTGGGAGAGCAACACGCAAGCCAAAATGATCCTGACCAAGCTTGGCCTACACAATTTTTCGCAAAAGGTAGGAGAGCTCTCAGGTGGACAAAAAAAGCGGGTAGCAATGGCACGTGCTTTGATCCAACCAGCAGATCTGCTCATTTTGGATGAGCCTACGAACCATATTGACAATGAGACAGTCGAGTGGCTGGAAGAGTATTTGTCCCGCTACAAGGGCGCTTTGCTGCTCGTCACCCATGATCGTTACTTCCTGGACCGCGTGACGAACCGCACGTTTGAGCTGGATCGCGGCAAACTCTACAGCTATGAAGGCAACTACGCGATGTTCCTGGAGAAAAAGGCGGATCGTGAAGAAAACGAAGCGGCTGTAGAGAGCAAGCGGCAAAATCTGCTTCGACGCGAGCTGGCATGGCTGCGTCGCGGTGCAAAAGCACGGACGACTAAACAAAAGGCACGTGTGCAACGGGCTGAGGAGTTGCGAGATAAAGTCGTAGATGGACCTGCTGCCAAGATGGAGATGGCACTCGGGGCCAGCCGTCTTGGCAAAAAGGTGATCGAGCTTACAAACATCCATAAAGCGTACGGTGAGCGAAAACTGATCAACGATTTCAGCTACATTGTCCTGCCGGGTGATCGAGTGGGGATTATCGGGCCAAACGGAAGCGGAAAAACGACGCTCTTGAACATGCTCGCAGGAAGAATTCAACCGGATAGCGGTTCATTGGAAATTGGGACGACCGTTAAAATCGCCTACTACACGCAGGATAACGTCGAGATGGACGAAAAGCTGCGCGTCATCGAATATGTAAAGGAAGCCGCAGAGGTTATTCAGACGAGCAACGGAGAGTCGATCACGGCCTCGCAAATGCTGGAGCGGTTCCTGTTCTCGCCGCATATGCAATGGACACCGATTTCCCGTCTGTCTGGGGGAGAGCGGAGACGTCTGTATCTGCTTCGTACGCTCATGGGAGAGCCAAATGTGCTGTTTTTAGATGAGCCTACGAATGATTTGGATATTCAAACGCTCAGTATTTTGGAGGATTATCTCGAGCAGTTCCCTGGCGCAGTCATCACGGTATCGCATGACCGGTATTTCCTTGATCGTACCGTAGATCATTTGTTTGCTTTTGAGGGGCAAGGAAACATCCGTCACTACTACGGCAACTACTCCGAGTACCTGGAAGAAAGACGCCAGGAAAAAGCAACACAGGTGCAAGAAGCGGATCAACAGGCAGAAAAGGCGCAAAGCAACAGCGGGGCTAATCGCGGCAACAACCGCACACGCAAACTGTCTTACAAGGATCAGAAGGAATGGGATGCGATTGAAGGCAAGATCGCGGCTTTGGAAGAGCGCAGCGTCAAGCTGAAGCAAGAGATTGCAGCGTCAGGCAGCGATTACGGCAAAATTGAAAAGCTCTACGCAGAAGAACAGCAAGTGGCGGCAGAGCTCGAAGCCACCATTGAGCGTTGGGCGGAATTATCTGCACTGGTAGAGGAATTGGAGCAAGGGAAATAATTAGTGACGTAGCCAGTAATTGAGGGCTGGGAATGCGACGCATCCACCTGTAGACTAGAGTAGATTACTAGAGTAGAGGAGTCGCTGTCGTTGCCTGCCTATAAGTTAGACCCGGAATGGGTTATGTCTTACCTAGAGCTGCAAGAACATCAGCTCTCTTCCGAAATGCATCCAGAGGATAAAGAAGTGATCATGAACAAGATCAGGGAAATGACGTTATCGATCATGTACAAGCAAGCGAGAAGATTTCTTGTATACTTGGAATCGGATGAAACGGAAGCAGATAGAACGAAAAAGACTCATCTTATGTAAAGAAGACCCGCCTTGGATAAAAAAGAGGCGGGTTTTTTCATGTTTATGTTTATTGCTGTCTGATTCGAACGGGCGTACCAATGGGCACGATTTTTGCCAGAGCATTCACGTCCTCATTGTACATGCGAATACAGCCGTGAGATACATACTTGCCGATAGAGGAAGGATTGTTCGTGCCGTGAATGCCGTAGTGTGGCTTGCTCAGTCCCATCCAGATGGTGCCGAATACACTTAAAGGACCTCCTGGATAGGAGTTCGGATAGGGGACTTTGTTGATGATGGTAAAATCCCCTCGTGGTGTCGATGTGGCAATTTTGCCCAAGGCAACAGGATAAGAGCGGATGAGTTGGTTCCCATCGAATAGATCGAGACGTAACCTCGCAATCGAGATGCGGATGTTGTAGGACGGCAGCTTCTTCACCTCCCAGCACAAACGATACGAAATGCCGCTCTTACCATCTTATGAAAACCAACGGAACCGGTACCTTTTCTCTCGTGATTAATGTAGCTTGAAATCTAACGAAAACGTATCCGGATAGCGCAGACCGTCACGATAGAACAAGGTTCGCACCCAGACGTACATCCGTAAAGGAATGGAAGGAAAGACGATGGCGAGCTTTCCTTCCTCCAAGACAGGCAAATCGAGTGGGGATTGAATTTCATAGGGGACACCTTCTTGATCAAGCAACGTTTTGTAATGTTGGGCCTCGCTCCAGCTAACAGGATAATAAAATGATTTCTCCATCCAATTCCAACACCTTTCCAGGTTTCACTGCTTCCCATTGTATGTAAAACATTTGAGATAAAAAAAGAAACAAACGCCACAGGCATTGAAAAATAGGCAGTCCAATTATGTTTGTAAAGTGTCGACTGGGCAAAAAACGTCATGATTTTCCCAGAAAATGCGTGTAAAGTGGAAGTAAGCACAAACTGGAGGGACAAGGGAATGAAGCAGACGCACTTGCACTTTAACATGCAAATAGGCAGAAAAAAGCCAGTGAGTGTAAACAACACAGAAACGGCCTGTCCCTTTTGTGATCGAAACAGTCTCACCGATGTTTTGGAGCAGCGGGGCTCCATGATTTGGCTCATGAACAAATTCCCTGTTCTGGAGGATACACATCAAACTGTTTTGATTGAGTCGGATGAATGCCAAGGGGATTGGTCTGTTTACTCCAAAGAACATGTACGTGCATTGCTGGCATTCGGGGTAGAGAAGTGGCTTGAAATGGAGCAAAGCAAGTCTTATCGTTCCGTTCTGTTTTTCAAAAACCACGGTCCGTATTCCGGAGGGAGCATCCGTCATCCGCACATGCAGATCGTCGGACTAAACGACTACAACTATCTGGATCAAGTAAAAGACAGTGATTTTATGGGCATGATTATCGATCAAGAGGCGGGGGTTGAATGCAATCTGTCTACGCATCCGCGTGCAGGTTTTTTTGAATACAATGTCATTCTATCGGACTTTGATCGATTGCCGAAAATGGCAGACTACTTACAAATTTTAGCACATTGGATACTGACTCATGTCAATCCGCGTAACCAAAGCTACAATTTTTTCTTTTACCATTGGGGAGAAAAGCTGATCGCCAAAGTGGTTCCGAGGTTTGTTACCTCGCCTCTTTACGTAGGCTATTCGATTCCGCAGGTCGCCAATAATTTGGAAGATATGGTCGCCCAATTGCAACGACGATACTTCTAATCATAGAAAGGGTGCTTACGCTATGACGTATACGATCACGGCAAAAAAAACACTCACCTCAGAGGAACTGGCACAGATTAAAGAGCTGGTTGCGATTTGCAATGAACAGGATGGGATTGATCTCAAAGTAAACCCGGGGATGCTGGAAAAGCGTTCAGGAGAGCATGAAGAAGACTTTGTCTGTTATGCGGATGGAAAGCTGGTTGGCTTTTTAGGGCTCTACGTGTTTCATGGCGGTGAGGCAGAAGTGAGCGGTATGGTCCATCCAGCCTACAGAAGAAAAGGCATATTTACAGCGTTGCAAGCACAAGCCGCTGACGCATGCAGACGAAGAGGGATTCCGGCGCAGTTGTTTATCGTTCAGCGAGATTCGGAAAACGGTAAGTCATATATGGAGCGAATCGGCGGGGAATATCAATTCTCGGAATACTGGATGGATTTAGGGGACAAGCAAAGAGCAACGGTTTCTGGAAACGTGCTGCTTCGACCTGAGATCGCCAGTGACTACGAAACATTGATTTGGCTGAACGTCCATGGTTTTCAAATGGAAGAAGAACGCGCAAGGGAAATGGCCGAGAACATGGCGGGTGATCCCAAGGCTACCACGCATTTGATGATAGTCGATGATAAGGCCATTGGCAAAATAAGCGTAAACAAGGATGAGGGCAAGGCGTTTATTTATGGATTTTGTGTCCACCCAGATTACCAAGGGAAAGGATATGGACGCCAGGCATTGGCACAAACAATCGAGATGCTGGTGAAAGAGGGATATCACCACGTATCACTGGAAGTAGCCTGTGAAAACAGCAATGCCTTGGGGTTGTATGAATCATGCGGCTTTTTTGTAAAGTCGGCCAATGATTACTACAAGCTGGCATTGTAGCGCGCAAACTGCTTTTGAACATCTCCCAGGTTGGAAAACGCAATAGCTTCCATGCTACGATAAGAGAGAAGCAAGGAGCGTTGTAAAAAGGAGTGACTCACTATGAAACTGTTGTCCATCGAACCGACGCCCAGTCCAAATGTCATGAAGCTGAATGTCGACGAGCGTTTGCCGGATGGGGTCCAACATGTTTATACAAAAAAAGATGCGAGTAAAGCACCAGAACTCATGAACAAGCTCTTGGAGATCGAAGGGGTAACCTCGATTTTTCATACGGCAGACTTTCTCGCGCTGGAGCGAAAGTCCAATGCAGATTGGCAGCGTATTTTGACTGTCGCCCGCGAGATTTTGCAAGCAGGTGGAGGAGCGGCTGTTCCTGATATGTCTGCGGAGGATGCGGGGGCATTTGGAGAGGCGCAAGTGTATATTCAAATGTTCCGCGGTGTACCGATGCAGGTCAAGGTGACCATGGGGACAGAGCAGATTCGTGCAGCGCTGCCAGAGCGTTTTGGACAGGCAGCCGTGCGGGCGGGATCTGCGTCGCCCAACCTTATCATGGAGCGAAAATGGGTCGAGCATGGCGTGCGCTATGGCGATTTGCGCGAGATTGGCGAGGAGGTCGCATTGGAAGTCGATGCCTCCTATCCAGAGAGCCGTGTGGAAGAAATCGTGCAACAGGCCATGGCGCTTGGTCCCGGGGAAACTCCAGAGCCAATCGTGCGTGAAAAGAAAGTCGTTACGCTGGAGATGCTCGATGATCCAGATTGGCAAAAAAGATATGAAGCGCTGGATCGGATGGAGCCTACCGAAGAGGATTTGCCTGTTTTGGAAAAAGCGCTTCGTGACGGCAAACCGTCGATTCGCAGGCTGGCGGTTGTGTATCTGGGCATGATTGGCGGCGATGATGTTTTCCCGCTGCTGTTTGAAGTGCTCCGAGATGATTCCGTCTCTGTACGACGTACAGCAGGCGATACCTTGTCTGACTTGGGTGACACCCGCGCAATTCTGCCGATGTGTGAGGCGTTGAAGGATAAAAACAAGCTGGTACGCTGGCGTGCTGCTCGCTACTTGTTTGAGGTGGGGGATGAAACCGCCTTGGACGCTTTGCGTGCCGCACAGAACGATCCCGAGTTCGAGGTCAGCTTGCAAGTCCAAATGGCCGTCCAGCGCATTGAAAGCGGCGAGGCGGCTAGCGGTACCGTTTGGCAGCAAATGACTCGCCGAAACGATTAGTCGCTGCTTCCAGTTGAATAAGAGCCCTCTATCAAGCAGGCTGAAGTGAAGTGCCCCCTGCTAAGAGGGCTTTTTTGTTCGTGTGTTCGTTGGTTGGATATACGGCGAATAGCGGGGCATACTGCTTCAAGAAGAGTGGTAAACAAGTTGGTTTATTAGGTAAATATTGGTATAAGTCAGTATAAAAATAGACACAGTTCAATAATAGTTGACTTCCACCTTATCCATCCCTTAGACTAGGAAAGGGTTTAGCTTATGTTATCAACATCGCTAGTGCGTAGGGGAGATTGTGTATGACAACCAATCACTATGACGTTGTTATTGTAGGTGGGGGACTTGCTGGTCTTTCCAGTGCCGCCTACCTGTCGTCGAAAGGCAAAAAAGTTGCAGTTTTGGAACGCGGTCAATTGGGTGGACGTGCCGTTACACTGAAGATCAAAGGATTTAACTTCAACTTCGGTGCCCACGCCATTTATGCTCGCGACAGCTCCGTTTTGAGAACGTTTGAAAAAGAATTGGGTCTGAGCATCGATTGGCAGGATTTCAATCCGACAAAAGCCAAGTACGATATTGGTAGCGATCTGACTGCAGTTCCGGCGAATGTACAAGGACTTTTCCAAACGAAGCTCTTAAAAGGCATGGACAAAGTATTGTTTACGTTTGAGATTTTGAAAACGATGCTAAAAATGGAGAAAGGCCATCCACATATGTCGATTCAAAAGTGGATGGAGAAAAAGCAAGTCAACGAAGAAGTGCGAGAAATGATGTTGACGCTTGCTTCTTCCAACTTTTTCACACGTGAACCTGAAAAGATTCCTTCTGACGTCTTCTTTTCTTACTACAGCCGTTTGTTTACAACGAATAAACCGGTAGCGTATATCGGTGGTGGCTGGCAAGCATTGATCAATGAATTCGTGCGTGTGATTGAAGCAAATCAGGGTACGATTCTGATCAAAACCAAAGTAGAAAAGTTCCAAGTAGAGAATGATCGTGTGGTTGGAGTGGTGACACCGGAGGGCGAATTTACGGCGGATGAATTTATTTGCTGTATTCCGCCGAAGGAGATGGCGAAAGTCTTTGCAGAGACTCGCCTGGAACATGCAATTGCACAGCATGCTGAATACGAGCCAACGGTTGTTATGGTGTATGACATTGGCTTGAAAGAGCGAATTGACGTACCGTTCTCCTACATCTACGAAAAAGCAAACAATATTTTCATTACCGATATCTCGTATTATGACCGCACTTGTGTACCTGAAGGCGGGCAGTTGCTGCAGGCGACTGCTTACATGCGTCAGGATGAAGTAGGAAACAAGGAAGCGGCCGAAATCCGCAAACAAGAGATTGAAAACCTGTATGACAAACATTTCCCGGGCTGGCGTGAACAACTGGTTGTGCCACGCGTTTCTGCTCGTGCAGTCGTACAGGAGATCAAATGGACCATGAATCAGAAGCCAATGCCGATTTTCATGCCAGATTACCGCAACCTGTTCTTCGCGGGTGACTGGTGTGAAGGACAAGGCCAGCTGTCTGAGCTGTCTTTCTCTAGCGCAATGAACGTTGCCAAGCTGATTTTGGAAAAAGAATAAGTCAATGACGAGCGGGTGTTCCTTGAAGAAGGAATGCCTGCTTGTTTTTTCTCAGTCAACGTTTCAAAAAGAAAAGCCCGCCAATGTAGATGGCAGGCCACATGGATTACGCTTTCTGACTATATACGTGATAAACGAGATTGCCGATTTGCGCCATGACGTTGGCAGCATCCTTTTGTTCGAGTCCCTTGTTTAAAATGGACAAAGTGACAGCATGAGAACCGGTGTAGAGGATGCCGACATCATGCGTGATTTTGGTCACAGAGCCAGTCTTGTTGGCGAATTCCCATTTCGGAATCATCCCGATCACATCGCCGTCTGGGTCAGGCAAAAGGAAGGGAATGCGGTCACGGTGCTGCTGAGCCTTCAAGATGGCGACCATTTTTAAACAGCTGTCGTAGGAGATGACTTTTCCTGTTGCCACGTATCGGAGGTGACTTCCCATGTCTTTTGCCGTTACCTCATTGTATCCTTCCAATTCGGCTGGGACGACCATGAGCTTGTTGTAGAAGTGACTGTTTGTCATTTCGGTTTTTTGCATCGCATTGCGGATGCTCTCTGTTCCGACGAGATCAATCATCATGTTCGTGGCTGTATTGTCGCTTTGGATGATCATCAGGGTAACCAGGTCGCGAATCGTAAATTCAGTGCCGGGGGTCATATGCTGAAGAACACCTGCACCGCCAACGAGATCCTCTGCACGCAGTTTCATTTTGTCCTCTAAGGCAAACTTGCCTGCATACGCCTCTGCAAAAACAGCTGTCATGATCGGGACTTTGATTACACTGGCTGCATAAAAGCGTTGATCTTCGTTGATGGATAATGTTTCACCGGTTTGCAAATCTTCGAAAAAGATTCCCCATTCTCCTCCAGCGTCCTTGATCAGACTGGATATTTGGGCAAAAAGACTGGATAACATGCAGACCCATCTCCTTTTGTTTCGATGTAGACAAAATTTTCTCAAGATAATATTATTTAGTCATGCTCCTAACAAGCAAGAAGAATTATTCCTAAGATGGGGGTTTTGCTGTTGCATAAGTGGAAGAAACTATCATTTTGTGCTGTTCTGTTAACCAGTTTAGCGTTCGCTGGCTGTGGAACACCGCAAGCAAGCACCACGGGGGAGACGACAGGTGCGAAGCAGGAGCAGAGTAGCGCCCCCCAAGTGATGCAGGTCAACCTGAACACTGGTGAGCCAAGCACGATCGACCCTGGACTGGCAGAAGATATCCCTTCGATGTCTGTTGCCCGTGCAGCATTTGATGGCCTCCTGCGCTTGAATGAAAAAGGCGAGCTGAAAGAGGCGGTCGCAGAGAAGTATGAGGTTTCCGCTGATGGTCTCACGTACACCTTCCATTTGCGAGAGTCCAAATGGACCAATGGAGATCCGGTTACGGCTCATGACTTCGAGTACGCATGGAAACGGGTTCTCGACCCGAAAACCGCTTCCAGTTACGCGTATCAGATGTACTATTTGAAAAATGGGCAAGCTTTTAACGCCAACAAGGCAAAAGCCGAAGATGTCGGCGTGAAGGCAACTGACGACAAGACACTGGTTGTTACACTGGAAAACCCGGCACCGTTTTTCCCGGAACTAGTTGCGTCTGTCACCTATTTCCCAGTCAACAAAAAAGCGGTTGAGGCCGACAAAGAGTGGGCTTCGAAGCCAGAGACGTACATTACAAACGGGCCATTCAGCTTGAAAAATTGGGAGCACAAATCAAAGATTGAATTCGAAAAGAGCGATTCTTACTGGGATAAGGACACTGTCAAATTGTCCAAGCTGACGTTGAACATGATCGAGGATGCCAATACAGAGCTGTCGATGTTTGAAAAAGGTGATCTGGACTGGGCGGGCTCGCCACTGGGCGATTTGCCACTGGATGCATTGGATGCTCTAAAACAATCCGGAAAGATGCAAGCTCAAGCGACAGCGGGTACGTACTGGTACATTTTTAATACGACGCAAAAGCCGTTTGACAACAAAAAGATTCGTCAGGCATTTGCTACGGCAGTCAATCGTCAGGAAATTTCCGATAATGTCGTACCATACAAGAGCACGCCAGCGACGGGTATTCTCCCGCCGACCATGGCACTCACGCCAGAGGGCTACATCAAAGACGGCGATGTAGAGACCGCGAAGAAGCTATTGGCAGAAGGTATGAAAGAAGCGGGGATCAAAGAGTTGCCACCGATTACGATTGCATACAATACGTCAGAGGTCAATTCACGTATTGCGACAGTCATTCAGGATCAATGGCGCAAAGCGTTTGGCATCGAAGTCAAACTGGTTAACAAAGAGAACAAGGTTCACCGTGAAGACATGAAGCAAGGAAACTTCACCATCGGTCGTGGTAGCTGGATTGGCGATTTCAACGATCCGATCAACTTCCTGGAGGTATTCAAGGGTGGACTGAATACATCCAAATGGGAAAACAAGGAGTTCCTCGATTTGCTCGCGCAATCTGCCAAAGAAGGGGATGCAGCGAAGCGTAAGGAAATCCTCAAGAAAGCTGAACAAATCGTCATGGATGAAATGCCTGCGTTGCCAATCTACTATTTCACCTATGCGTGGGTGAAGCAGGATAGCGTAAAAGATGTGGTAGTAGATGCACTCGGGTTCATCGACTTCAAGTATGCTTCCAATCAAAAGTAATCATGAGTCTGTGAGGGAGTGACTGGCGTGCGTCCGATCATTGGTGTGGCATGTACGAAAATGTATTTTCCAAAGAACGATCTCGACCAGTTTTTCTATGTAGGTTCAGGCTATGTGAACGGAATTGCCCGCAGTGGCGGTACTCCACTGATCTTGCCACTGCTGACGATTCAGGATGCTCCGTTTCGTGAGATGATCGAATCCCTGGACGGCTTGATTTTGTCCGGCGGTGAAGATCCTGCGCCACATTTGTACGGCGAAGACCCGCAGCAAGGGCTGGGCGATATCAATTACGAAAGAGACATCACAGAGCTTGAGATTATCAAGATTGCGCTGGAGCTGAAAAAGCCAATCCTGGGCATTTGCCGCGGAATGCAAATTTTGAATGTGGCGTGTGGCGGCACCCTCATTCAAGATATCCCGAGCCAAGTACCAGGAGCATTACAGCATGCACAGAAGGGTTCACGGCAATACGGGGTGCACAAGATTACGCTGCAACCTGGCTTTGTAGCGGATGCCCTCGGAAAGACAGAGGTGCTCGTGAACACCTCTCACCACCAAGCAGTCAAAGACATAGCACCGGGCTTTAAAGTCACAGGATGCGCGGCTGATGGTGTGATTGAGGCGATGGAAAGCCTCGACGGGCTACATGTGGGCGTACAGTGGCATCCAGAACGGATGTGGGCACACGACGACGACATGTTGAAGATTGCCGAGGCATTTGTTGCTCGGGCAAAGCAGTTGAAGCTGCAAACGACTAATTAGAATAGCAATGAGAGAAACCGTTTTGGGATTGCCCAGAGCGGTTTTTTGCATGCGGGAGGGCTTCACCGTGCGGGTTGCTCCAGCCAATGGTAGAAGTGTAGTCAAACAAGGATAAATGACAGGCAGGCAGAATCGAACTTCACGTAAGAGAATGGATTTTCGTGAGGTGAGTTTTTGAAGAAAATAATTGTAGTTATTTTGCTGAACGCGAAATGAAAATGATTTTGACATTCCGGAAGCCCTTGTATACTGAGCATAGAGGTGAGAGAAATGTTAAAGGTCGGAGACTCGGCTCCCGTCTTTACTGCGGCGAGTACAAAAGGAACCGTTGATCTTAGGGATCACATCGGCAAAGAAAATATCGTCCTCATTTTCTATCCGGGAGATGACACCCCGATTTGCACGAAGCAGCTATGTGCGGTTCAGGATCACTACACCAAAATCGAACGAGCAAACACAGTCGTTTTTGGCGTCAATCCAGGTGGCATGGACAAAAAGCGCTCATTCGCCGATAAGTTCCGCTATGAATTTCCATTGATCATGGATGAAGATGAATCCATTCGAAAAGCGTACGATGTTGGAAAAGTTCTCGGGCTGTTTTTCCAACAACGCATCGTGTACATCATCGGAAAAAACGGAACAATCTTATCTGCCAAAAAAGGAAATCCTCCAGTATCAGAGCTGCTACAGGTAATCGAAAACCAAACCTAGGACGTTCTCGCTTGCGTCAATGGAAAAAAACAGGGATAATAGAAATGAGAATGTATGTTTGGTGGGTATCCCTATGAAAAAAATTCTTCACTTGGATATTGACGCATTTTTTGCGAGTGTAGAGCAGTTAGATCGTCCAGAACTGCGGGGGAAGCCGGTCATTGTCGGGGGAACTGGCAATCGAGGTGTGGTATCGACCTGCAGCTACGAGGCACGCAAATACGGTGTTCGCTCCGCAATGCCTATCGCCATGGCGAGGAAAAAATGTCCGCAAGGCTTTTATTTGCCTGTCCGCTATAGCCGTTATATCGAAAAATCTGTTGAAGTCAGACAGATATTTACTTCTTATACAGAGCGTTATCAAACAGTAGGTTTAGACGAGGCTTATTTAGACGTGTCCCATTATGAAAATGCGGTACCCATTGCCCGTGATATCAAGAGGCGAATCAAACGAGAGACCGGACTTACTTGCAGCATCGGACTTTCCTACAATATGTCGTTGGCGAAAATCGCCAGTGATTTGAAAAAGCCGGATGCCTTTGTCATCATCCGACCAGAGCAGGCTTTGGATGTGCTGCGGTCGTTGCCAATTGGTACCTTGCATGGAGTTGGTAAAAAGTCACAAGAGCTGCTCGCGAAAAAGGGGATTGAGACGGTAGAGGATTTTTGGCGGCTTTCACTTGATGAGGCCACTACGCTATTTGGGAAGTTTGGTCGTTCTCTCTATTACCGGGCGAGAGGAGAAGACAATCGCGAAATCGAAATGGACCGCGCTCCGAAATCATTGAGCCGTGAAACGACACTGCCATTTGATTTGTTTGACAGGGATGCGATTGCTCCGATTGCCATCTCCCTCTTGCGTGAGGTCGAAGAGGACATCCGCGAAGAAGGGGTTGAACCCCAGACGATAACGCTCAAAATCAAGTACGCGGACTTTACCCAGCGGACCAAGCAGCACAAGGCTGTGGCAGGGGCTAACTGGCAGGAGCTGTTGGACGATTTGCTCGACGCTTTTGACTATACAGCGGGCGTTCGATTAGTTGGCGTAGGGTTTTCGAATTTTGCCGAGCAACAAGGGGAGCGGTACGAGCAGCTATCGATGTTTTCGTGGAAGCTCGGAAAGTAAGGGAGGGAGAACGGTGGAGACAGAGAATGCCTTTCATTGCTGTGCGACCTGTATTCATTTTCGTGTGGAAAAAGGGGCGGGAGGAGTCAGCTATCGATGCTCTCGTCTAACCTATGAGACACGTCCGGACTATCGATTCCAATGCTGGACTCCGACAGAGAAGGTCAAGCGACTGATGGAAGCACGGAAAAGTCAACGATAGCGACAAAAAGAGGCACCCCCTTCGTTCTGATCGACAAAGGAGGTGCCTTTTCTATTCATGTGTCAGGTCGAGAGGACCATCACTTCCTCCGAACCATCCATTTCGCCATTTGAAATAAAGCCGAACGACTCATACAGCTTGCGAGCGAACTCGTTTTCAGGATGAATACTCAAGTAAATGCGCGTACAGCTGTAGCGTCTGCACATTTCTTCAACGAGCATGTTCAAAAATTGTTTGGCGTAACCCTTACCCTGATGGCGAACATCAATCATAAAGCGGTCCAGCCAAATTCGGCCATTCTCTACTTCGATTCCGTGCATGGCATAACCGACAGCGATGTCTTTGTCATACAGACCGCATGATATCCATTCCGGTTCAAAACCTGATTGGGCGATGGAAAAAGCGTTGCTCTCGATGAAGGAGTGTTGACCTTCCTTTACAGTCAAGCAGGCAATTTGGCGCCAATTTTCTTTCGTAATTTCACGAATAGACAAGCTCAAAATTTCATCTCGCTTTCCTTTGTGCCAAGACTGGCGGAATTGCTTGCTTTTAATTGGACAAAAAGGAAAATGCCGAAGCCTAGGATGGATGCTGCCACAATCAGGAGGGCAGAGGATACAGGAAATAAATCCGTCAATATTCCCCCTGCCAGTGGGCCTGCCACCATTCCGATTCCGTGAAACATATTAAAGAGAGAGTACGCCGTGCCGTATGCGCCGCTTCCACCTTGGTCAATGATGGCTCCCAATGTAGCCAAGGTTGGCGATAAGGTAAAACCGATGCTCGCGCCAACCAGGGCCATTGCGAGCATTGCTTGCCAGAGGGAGTCCGCCCACGCCAAAAATGGCAGAAACACAGCCAACGTCAAGATTCCGCCAAACATGAGTTTGTACGGATTCATGCGGCTGGAAAGGGAGCCGGCAACTGGAGCGATCAATCCGTATGCGAGTGTCATGACCCCAAACAAAAGACCAATCGATGTCGGCGTCATGCTGAGCTTCTCTGTAAAAAATACGGGCAACGTCGGTTCCAGCAAACAAAGGGAAATTTCAGCCAACAGGACGATTCCAGCGATAAAAATGACTTGCGGATTGCGGATGAATCCACCGACATGAAGCTTTTCACTGACACTTCTCGTCGCGTCTTCCTTCAAGAACAAGTAAACCAGCACAATGTTGATCACGGTAAAGGCTGCTGCTGCCAGGAAAGGCATACGATGGTCACTGATTTCAAACAACCATCCGCCAATCGGCGCTCCGAGCAAGGTACCGGTCGAAATCGCCGTCAATGCAATTCCCATAACAGCTCCGCGCATTTTGGATGGGAACAAATCCGCCAGGAGGGCAAGGGCAGTTGGCCAAGTAGCCGCAGCAGCAATGCCTTGAACAAAGCGCGCGGTAATCAACAAGGCCATTGTTTCAGAGAAAGCAAACAATAACGTGGAAGCGGCGAGACCGAGCAACCCGACCAAAAGCATGGTCCGTCTGCCGATCCGATCAGATATCGGCCCGAAAATAGGGGTGGCAATGAGCATCGCGACCGCATAGCTGCTAAACAGCACGCCCATCATCGTGGAGGATGGCTGCAGCTTTTCCGTAAAATAAGGAACAATCGGAATCAACAAGCTGTACAGCAGCATGTCGATGAAAAGGATCAGGATGACAAACAGTAGTCCGATTCGTTGTTGTTTGGTCATTTGTGTAAAAATAGACATGATGGAACACCTCTTAACTATATAAACTATTTTTGTTTTATTGGTTTTCTTGCATAGAACAATATCGTGGTCTTCCAAAGGTAGCGGGATGACCACGAATCATTTGTTATCTTTTATCTGCTGGTACCAATCCAAACAAGAGGACATCTACAATAGCGGAAAGCGCCTCTGAGACAGTAATCTGGTTTTTCATGTAAAAGCGCTGGTCGAGTGTAGAATTCAGCGCATCGACAATAACCTTCAGCATGAGGGTGACGTCCATATTGACGATGAGCCCTTCTCGAATCGCTTGCTCGAGAAGAACGCGCAGGGTTTGCCAATCCTCGGATAAAGACGCCTCGACTTGGGCATATTGCTCAGGATAATATCGCTTCATCTGTTCGAGGATGCGCAAATCATAAAATTCATAGTGTGTCGGTAAAACCATCATGACGCCTTTGATTTTATCGATAAGAGAGAGACTGTCGTCTGCGAGAATTTGCTGTGTTTTTTCATCGCCCTCTTCAAAGGACTGTTGAATGATTGTTTCCAGAATTTCCACCTTGGATGAGAAGTGCTCGTACAACGTGCGTTTGCTGATCCCGAGCCGCTTCGCCAAATCATCCATGGAGAATTTCATGCCTTTATCGCGAATCTCTTCAATAAAACCTTTCATGATCCGGTTTTTAATTGCAATCAACCCCCCAGCTCAGCATAAAAGAAAACTATAAAAACAAAAATAGTTTTCTTGGTAACATTATTTTACACAGGTTGGCAGAGCAATGCAAGTGGTGATCATGCTTTTTGTTTTGCAACCAAGTGGTCGATTATGGTATAGTAGGTGCCGAAATCGCGGTTGATTGCTTCACATCATTTGGAGGTGCCCCGTGTTTTTAGAGAAGCTGATGCCTAGTCAGTTCGTCGAATCAATCCATCACATTGACATAGATCAATTGAAACGAAATAACATCCGTGCGGTGATTACAGACTTGGATAATACCTTGGTGGAATGGGACAGGCCACATGCAACCCAGGAGGTCATTAACTGGCTTGCTCGCATGCATGAGGCAGGTATACAGGTCACTGTTGTCTCCAATAACAACAAGGAGCGTGTAGACCGCTTCTGTGCCCCATTAAATCTCGGGTTTATTTATGCGGCTAAAAAGCCGACAAACCGTGCCTTTTTGCAGGCAGTGCGGCAGATGAATGTAACCATCGCTGAGACTGTTGTCATTGGCGATCAATTGTTTACCGATGTGCTGGGAGGAAATCGATTAGGATTTCATACGATCCTGGTTGTTCCTGTAGCCCAGACGGATGGTTTTTGGACGCGCTTTAATCGTCAGATGGAGCGTGTGGCCCTTATTTGGATGGAGAGGAAAGGAATGGTTTCGTGGAGGAGAAAAGCATGACGGAACAAACGCATGGCTCCTGTGCTGGATGTGGGATTGCCATTCAGACAGCAGATGCAAAAAAGCCTGGCTATGCACCTGAATCCGCGCTTGGCAGAAAGGTAGTCATTTGCCAGCGGTGTTATCGCATCAAGCATTATAATGAAGTAGCTCCTGTAGGGATGGGCGATGACGACTTCCTCAAGATTTTGGATGGTATCGGTTCTACGGAGTCGCTTGTCGTGATGGTGGTCGATATCTTTGATTTCCAGGGCTCCTGGCTCAAGGGTTTGCCACGATTTGTCGGGAAAAATCCGATTTTGCTCGTGGGTAACAAGGTCGATCTGCTGCCAAGAAACATCAACCTGAACCGCGTGCGTAACTGGATGCAGCACGAAGCAAAAGAACGCGGACTGCGCCCAGAGGATGTCGTACTGATCAGTGCGCAAAAAGGGCTTCATATCGATGAACTGTTGAATCGCATTGGAGAGCTGCGCAAAGGCCGAGATGTTTACATTGTCGGTGTGACCAACGTAGGAAAGTCGACCATGATCAACCGCATCTTGCATGACTACGGTGCGGCTGAGCTGGAGATTACGACTTCGCCATTCCCTGGTACAACACTGGACAAAATTGAGATTCCGCTTGAGGATGGCCGCTCCATTTTCGATACGCCGGGAATTATTAATCGCGACCAGATTGGACATATGGTATCCCCAACTGATCTGAGAAAGATTACCCCGACTAGCCGGATCAACTCCAAAGTGTATCAGCTCGATAATGGACAATCACTCTTTTTGGGTGGTTTGGCCCGTATCGACTTCGTACGCGGGGAGAGACAGCCGTTCATCATCTATGTGGACAACGACCTGTACATTCACCGGACGAAGCTGGAGAAAGCAGACGAAGTAATGCAAAAGCACCATGGAACCTTGCTGGTACCGCCAACAGGGGAGGAAGCTGCGAAAGCACTTCCGCCATTTGTGAAGCACACCTTTAAAATCAACAAGTCCACCACGACAACTGACATCGTAATTTCCGGCTTGGGCTGGGTCAGCATCCAAGGAAAACACGAAGCGAGTGTTGTCGTGCATGCACCTAAAGGCGTAAGTGTTGGGATGCGCAAAGGGCTGATCTAGCTTACACAAGAAAAGTCGAGATAGCCTTGCCCCTTGCCATATGCTAGAGAGAGACGTCCGGGGAGGAAGAGCTCCATGATTACAAGCAAAACACAACTGGTTGGCCTGTTTGGGCATCCAGTTTCCCACTCGCAATCACCGATGATGCACAATACAGCTTTTTCCGAGACCGGGTTGGGGTTTGCCTATGCTGCGTTCGATGTTGAACCGGAAAATCTGGAAGATGCAGTCGCGGGTATTCGCGCGTTAGGCTTGAAAGGGATTAACGTCACGATCCCCCACAAGGTTGCGATCATGCCGATGCTGGATGAAATCGATCCGCTTGCCAAGCGAATCGGTGCCGTCAATACCGTCGTTTCTCGTGATGGACGCTTGATCGGCTACAACACAGATGGTATGGGCTATGTTCGTTCGCTTGTGGAAGAGACGGGAATCGTTCTTGAAAAGCAAGTGGTAACCATGGTAGGGGCTGGTGGCGCTGCCCGTGCAGTCGCGTTTACCTTGGCTGAACAAGGAGTCAAGGAAATTCGCATCATCAATCGTTCCAGGGAAAGAGCCGCGGTATTGGCTGAGCATGTCGGAACGATTGTACCTACGAAAATCGTAGAACAGGGCGAAGGGGAAGCAGCTATCGCGGACTCATCGCTGTTGATCAATACGACATCGATCGGAATGCTGCCAAACGTACAGGAGACCCCTGTGTCAGCAGAATGGCTTCATTCTGGTTTAACTGTTAGCGATCTGATTTATAACCCGCTCGAAACACGTCTGCTCAAAGAAGCGCGTGCCATCGGAGCCACTGTTCATTCCGGAATCGGCATGTTCGTGAATCAAGGTGCACTGGCATTCGAACTGTGGACGGGCGAACGAGCACCGACTGGGGTTATGCGTGAGGTCGTCTTGCAACAATTAAAGAAAACAACCTGATTGGCAGGATGTAAAAGGAGGCATTGCCGATGTTGACTGGCAAGCAAAAGCGCTTTTTGCGCGCAGAAGCACATCATCTCACCCCTATTTTCCAAGTTGGAAAAGGCGGCGTAAATGAAAACATGATCACGCAGATCAAAGAAGCGTTAGAAGTACGTGAATTGATCAAGGTAGCGATTTTGCAAAACAATAATGACGATAAACATCAAGTGGCAGAAGATCTGGCAGCAGGTGCTGGAGCAGAGCTTGTGCAGTTGATTGGCCATACAGTTGTCTTGTACAAAGAGTCCCGGGAGAACAAGACGATCAAGCTGCCATAAGTGACCTGCATGCGATGAGACAGCCAATCAAGCAAGTAGGGATCATGGGAGGAACGTTTGACCCGATTCATTGCGGGCACTTGCTGGCGGCTGAACAAGCCAGAGAGCAAGCGGGGCTGGATGAAGTCTGGTTTATGCCTACACACGTTCCACCGCACAAAAAGAGAGAGAGTCTGACGCTGGCGCATCACCGCTTGCAAATGGTTCAGCTTGCCGTGTCTGATCACGAAGTGTTTCGTGTAACAGATGTGGAGTTCGAAAGAAAAGGCCCATCGTACACGTACGATACGATGGCTCAGCTCATCAGGCAGTTCCCGGATTGCCGGTTTTCCTTTATCATGGGGGGAGATATGGTAAAAATCTTGCCCAAATGGTACCAGTACCAAGAGCTGATTCATATGGTACGCTTTATAGGTCTGGCGAGGCCAGGAACCGAACTGGACCTGAAATCGAGCGAGGACGTCACATTTGTGGAGATGCCTGTTTGGGACATTTCCTCCACGATGATTCGCGAGAAGGTAGCTGCCAGGAAAAGCATCCGTTATCTTGTACCTGATGCCGTGGAGCGCTATATAAAGGAGAACCGAATCTATGAGACTTTTGGATAATCGGGAAGAGCTTCTCGTTCGCGTACGGCAACAAATGCATGAAAAACGCTACAAGCACACGCTAGGGGTCGCTGCGTCGGCTCGCGAACTGGCTGAGAGATTCGGGGCTGATCCCGACAAAGCCGAGCTTGCTGGACTGTTGCACGATTACTGTAAGTGCTGGCCAGTGGAAAAAATGTTTGAGATACTCGTTCGCCACGATATGCCTACAGAGCTTTTGGAAGGGGAAAAAGAGCTGTGGCACGCCTTTGCAGCAGCGATTGTGATCCAGACAGATCTAGGCGTAACGGATGCAGATATTTTACAAGCCGTTCGCTACCATACAACGGGTCGGGCTGGCATGTCCCTGTTAGAAAAAGTCGTTTGTGTGGCAGACTATATAGAACCGAACCGAGTTTACCCTGGTGTCGATTTTATTCGCGCCAAAGCCATGTATGATTTGGATGCCGCCCTGGCCCTCGCCTTGGGAGGCACGATTCAATTTTTGATAGAGAAGCAAAAGACGGTTTTCCCGTTGACATTGACGGCATATAACGATTTGGTTTCCCGCAAAGGGAGAGAAGGAGGGTTTTGATGGTTAAAACAGTAGAAGATTTGGCCCAATTGGTTGTGAAGGCAGCGGAGGACAAGAAAGCAGAGAACTTGAAGGTGCTCGATATTAAAAAGCTGTCCGTGATCGCAGACTATTTCATGATTTGCCACGGAAACAACGAGCGTCAAGTACAGGCAATTGTTCGCGAAATCCGTGACCAAGCCCACAAAAACGGCTTTGACGTCCGCGGTATCGAGGGAGCGGATGAAGGTCGCTGGGTACTGGTTGATCTGGGCGATATCGTCATTCATGTTTTCCATCGCGAAGATCGCGAGTTTTACAACCTGGAGCGCCTGTGGAAGGACGCAGAGGAAGTTTCCTTCAGCGAGCAAGGGTAAGGTCAGATGGCATACGCACACATGGCCGCTGTATATGACAGGCTGATGGCGGATACTCCTTATGACCAGTGGCTCGACTGGGTCGAGCGTCATTGGGCAAAGGGAGAGAAGCCTGTGCGGGTCATTGATCTTGGTTGTGGGACGGGCACGATTGCGATCCCACTCGCCAAGCGGGGATACCGCGTTACTGGAGTGGATCTCTCTACAGAAATGCTTGCGATTGCCTATGACAAAATGAGGCAGGAGCAAGTGGATGTAGCGTGGGTGGAGCAGGATATGCGGGAGCTGTCCTTGCCGGAAGCGGATGCGGTCATCTCCTTGTGTGATTCATTGAGCTATCTTACAGAGGAAGCGGATGTGCAGGAAACGTTCAAGCGCGTTTTCGCTCATCTCGCGCCTGGTGGGAGCTTTCTGTTTGATGTGCACAGTCCGTACAAGATGCTGCACATTTTCGGAGACGAGACGTTCACACATGTAGAAGATGAAGTTTCGTACATTTGGCAATGTTTTTGCGACCCACTGCGTCTCGAGGTAGAGCATCAGTTAACGTTTTTCATTCGTCAGCCAAACGGATTGTACGAGCGGATGGAAGAAGAGCATTGGCAACGGGCTTATCAGCCTGTCCAACTGATGCGCTGGCTGACAGATGCCGGCTTCACAGACATCGTCATCACTGCTGATTACTCGGATATGCCGCCACAAGAAGCGAGTGAGCGCCTATTTTTCTCAGCCCGCAAGCCGAAAAGTTTGACATGATTGGTTCGGATTGACTATAATGGCGTTATAACTACAGATTTCGACGCGTTTAAGAGGAATAGTAGGTATAGGATTCGAGCATTCACAGAGAGTTGACGGATGGTGCAAGTCAACCCGAATCTATCTGAACTCACCTCCCAGCACTTGCCCCCAAGGTCATTTACGCCATGATTGTGTAAGGGTGAGCGGCTTATCCCCGATACGGATGAAACAAGTGGGTGAATGCTTGTCATTTGCCAATCTGGGTGGTACCGCGGGAATGTAAACAACCTCTCGTCCCTTTCGCAAGAGCGATCTGGGATGTGAGGTTTTTTTATAATATCGGAAAGTATATTCTTCTTTGGGTTTCTTCCCGATATTACGGAAACCATTCCGCTCATACGCGATCGCTCAACCTTGAGCAATCCTCGATAGAGGTTTTCTTATTTTCACCTATTTTAAGATGGGAGTGCTTTACCATGGTATTCAGTCATCAAAATGTCGAAAAGAAGTGGCAGCAATATTGGGAGCAGAACAAGACCTTCAAAACCTCCGAGGATGAAGGCAAGAAAAAGTTTTACGCACTCGACATGTTCCCGTATCCATCTGGAGCTGGCCTGCACGTAGGACATCCAGAGGGCTATACGGCTACTGATATTTTGTCCCGCATGAAGCGGATGCAAGGATATAACGTTCTCCATCCAATGGGCTGGGATGCGTTTGGTTTGCCAGCGGAGCAATACGCGCTCGATACAGGAAACGATCCAGCGGAATTCACCGAGCACAATATTAACACCTTCCGCCGCCAAATTAAGTCGCTCGGATTTTCCTACGACTGGGATCGCGAAATCAATACGACCGATCCGAACTACTACAAGTGGACACAGTGGATTTTTACGAAGCTGTATGAGCACGGCTTGGCTTATATTGACGAAGTAGCTGTAAACTGGTGCCCTGCTTTGGGAACGGTTTTGGCAAACGAAGAAGTCATTGACGGAAAAAGTGAGCGTGGCGGACACCCAGTAGAACGCCGCCCAATGAAGCAATGGGTCCTGAAAATTACTGCATATGCGGAAAGACTGCTCGCTGACCTGGATGAACTGGATTGGCCAGAGAGCATCAAGGAAATGCAACGCAACTGGATCGGTCGTTCTGAAGGGGCAGAAGTAACCTTTGGTATCGAAGGTCATGACGAAACCTTTACCGTCTTTACGACTCGTCCAGACACTCTCTACGGAGCAACTTATGCGGTACTGGCTCCTGAGCACAAGCTGGTTGAGCAAATTACCGTACCAACTCAAAAAGAAGCAGTGGAAGCGTACCTGGATCAAGCGAAACGCAAGAGCGATCTGGAGCGTACTGATCTGGCGAAAGAAAAGACAGGAGTATTTACCGGAGCGTATGCGATCAACCCGGTTAACGGCGAGCGTCTGCCAATCTGGATTGCAGATTATGTGCTGATCAGCTACGGAACAGGCTCCATCATGGCAGTTCCAGCGCACGATGAACGCGACTATGAGTTCGCGAAAACGTTTGATCTGCCAATCAAGCAAGTAATCGCTGGTGGTGATATCTCCAAGGAAGCATATACTGGCGACGGAGAGCACATCAACTCCGGCATGCTCGATGGTTTGAACAAAGAACAGGCTATCAGCAAAATGATCGAGTGGCTGGAAGCGGAAGGCAAAGGAAATCGCAAGGTAACGTACCGACTGCGCGACTGGCTGTTCAGCCGTCAACGCTACTGGGGTGAGCCAATTCCGATTCTCCATCTGGAAGACGGCACGATGAAAGTCGTTCCGGAATCCGAACTGCCAATCATGTTGCCAAAAACAAAAGAAATCAAACCATCCGGTACAGGTGAATCGCCATTGGCAAACATCTCGGAGTGGGTTAACACTATCGATCCGGAAACAGGCATGAAAGCACGTCGTGAGACAAACACGATGCCGCAATGGGCGGGTAGCTGCTGGTACTTCCTGCGCTTCATCGATCCACACAACGACAAGGCATTGGCTGATCCAGACAAACTGAAAGAATGGCTGCCAATCGACATTTACATTGGTGGTGCAGAGCACGCGGTACTGCACTTGCTCTACTCTCGCTTCTGGCACAAGTTCCTGTACGATATCGGTGTCGTACCAACCAAGGAACCATTCCAAAAGCTGTTTAACCAAGGGATGATCTTGGGTGAAAACAACGAGAAAATGAGTAAATCCAAAGGCAACGTCGTAAATCCTGACGATATCATCAACAGCCATGGTGCCGACACACTGCGCATGTACGAAATGTTCATGGGACCATTGGATGCTTCGATCGCTTGGTCGACAAAAGGCTTGGATGGCGCACGCCGCTTCTTGGATCGCGTATATCGTCTGTTTGTGGGCGACAACGGTGAACTGAACGAAAAAATCGTGGAAACCTCCAACGTGGCTGGCATGGAGCGCGTGTACCACCAAACTGTGAAAAAAGTAACAGAAGACTACGAGGGCCTGCGATTCAATACAGGTATCTCTCAGTTGATGGTATTCGTCAACGAAGCATACAAAGCGGAAGTTCTGCCGAAGAAATTCATGGAGGACTTTGTGAAAATGCTGTCTCCTATCGCTCCGCACTTGGGTGAAGAGCTGTGGGAAAAACTCGGTCACAGCGAGAGTCTGGCTTACGCAGCATGGCCTACGTATGACGAAGCGAAGCTGGTTGAAGACGAGGTAGAAATCGTCCTGCAAATTAACGGCAAAAACAAAGAGAAGCTACTCATCGCTTCTGATTCGACCAAAGAACAGATGGAAGAGATGGCGAAAAACAACGAGATGATTAAAGAGCTGATTGAAGGAAAAACGATCGTCAAAGTCATCGCTGTTCCAGGCAAACTGGTGAATATCGTCGT
This sequence comes from Brevibacillus brevis, assembly GCF_022026395.1. Taxonomy (NCBI): domain Bacteria; kingdom Bacillati; phylum Bacillota; class Bacilli; order Caryophanales; family Paenibacillaceae; genus Brevibacillus; species Brevibacillus brevis. The sequence goes on from NZ_CP041767.1 coordinate 2,106,125, forward strand.
TCGTTAAGAAAAGGACGGCACGGAAATAAGAAGAGGAGTGGGGCCTGCGAGTGACAGGTATCCACTCCTTTTTTGTAAATATCGCTTCTTCGTTTTGCGCTAATGCGGCTGATTGTTTAAATTTCGTGCAACCAGTTCCTGATCCTCGGCAAACTTCGCTTGTGTGCGGCGAAACACTTGGGCGAAAAGCCCGGGAATCCCGTCTTGCAAAGGAATCAGACCTTCCCCCGTAATTCCACCGGGCACGCAGACCCTCTTTTGCAAAGTAGGGAGGGTGAATGCTTCTTCGCGTAAAAGATCTGCCATTCCAATTAGCATTTGCGTGGTCATGTAAGTAGCAGCTTCTGCGGAAATGCCAGTTTCTTCAACAGCTTCTTGAATCATTTGCTGCAAAATATAGCTGATAAACGCAGGACCACAACTGACAATGTCAGAAGTAATTCGTAAAAATGGCTCCGAAATCTCTACAGGGGAGCTAATGTGGGCAAACAGACTTCGTATAAAATGACGTTGTTCCTCTTGGATACGTGATCCAAATTCACATAAGCTGACTCCGCTCATTACAGCATTTGTTATTGAAGGAACAACTCTGGCAACGGCACAAGGAACTTGAGACTCCAAATCGGCCAGCTTGATCGGACTGGTGATTGTAATCAACAGGTGTTCCGGCGTTAGTGCGGGAGCAATTTGTTCGAGCATCACGCTATATTCCAGTGGCTTGACGCACAGAACGATTGTAGCAGCTTCTTTGACCAAATCGGCATTACTGTGCGCGACAATGAGCCCGGGATGTTTTTCTGCCAGTTGCTGCGCCTTCGCAGGGGTTCTGTTGCTGATAATGATATGACCAGGACTAAGCGCCTTGGCCGACAGCAATGATTCAATCAAGATACTGCCCATGCTGCCCGTACCAATGAACCCAATTCTATTCATGGGCATACCTCCCTCCAATATTCTTTTCCCATTCTATGTAGGAGTGTCTATGATCATGACCAGATCTCATTGTACCACCAGCCGATCCTTTATCCGTGTAAACATCTTGTCGCCAATTCCTTCAATCTGTTTCAGGTCATCCGCCGAACGAAATGGACCTTGTTTTGACCGGTAATCCACGATTGCCTTGGCACGCGCTTCTCCAATGCCGGGAAGGCTCATGAGCTCTTCTGCAGTTGCCGTGTTGAGATTAATGGCTGAGGAGGCACCAGTGGTGGATACGCTGGCAGCAGATTGTACAAGGCCAATGGATGTAGAGACTGGCTCGCTTGCCCCTTTAGCCGGGATGACAAGAGCTGCTCCATCTGTGAGCGGCGCTGCCAAATTGATCTGGACAAGGTCAGCGTCAGGTAGTGCTCCTCCTGCTTTTTCGATGGCATTTGCGACACGTGTACCTGGTTCAAATTGGTACAAACCGGGATTTTTTACTCGCCCTTTCACATCGACAAAGAGAGGAGGGGAGAGTTGTTTCTTATCCTTATCTATTTCCGGTGTCGTTTTTACAGGCTTGGCAGGTTGAGCAGTTGCTGAATCATCCGTCCCTTCTTTTGTTTCAACATCCGATGCTGCATAAGCAGGAGAATGCAACGGTAGTTCGCCAGTCTTATGCGATTGGTCGCGTTGATATAACCAAAAGCTACAACCGACAAACAGAACAGCCGAAGTCAACAAGATGAAACGACGATAACGCTCCCACCACTCCAGCACCATAACAAAAAACCCTCCCGTCCTTCACATAGCAATACGTGCATAGAGAGAACTTGTTCTCTATTAACGATGCTACGAAAAGTAAGAGAGGGTCTGCAAATTTATTTATTGTGTTTGCGCTGTTTAGCCGATATGCTGCAGCGAATTTTTCTTGCGACGAAGGTCTACATTCGGGCTGACATAAGGCTCAAAATTGTGCTTTTGCTCAATGAAGATTTGATGCCACAGCATGAAGACCAGGATCGTCCAGATTTTGCGGCTGTAATCCGCATTGCCTTCGCGGTGTTCATCGAGCATGTACAGCACATAGGCCTTATTGATCAAATTATCCACCTTGGATTCGAAAATGATCTCTTTTGCCCATTTGTAAAATTCGTTTTTGAGCCAATGACGAGTCGGAACAGGGAAGCCCAGTTTCTTTCTCGTTTGGATCTCAGGTGGCAAGAAGTCTTTCATCGCTTCACGAAGCACGTGCTTGGTCGTGCCGTTGGCAATTTTGTACTTCGTTGGAATGGTAGCGGCGAATTCAAACACCTTCAGATCAATGAAAGGCACTCGCAACTCCAAAGAATTGGCCATGGTCATCTTGTCGGCCTTCATCAAAATGTTGCCTCTGAGCCATGTATGAATGTCCAAGTATTGCATCTTGGTCACATCGTCGTATTCAGAAGCGCGTTTGTAAATCTCTTCAGTAATGGTGAAAGGAGATACATACGATTCCGAACGGGTAATATCTTCCATGACGACACGCTTTTTCATCTCTTCGCTGAAAATCAGTGCGTTTCCGAAGAAGCGTTGTTCAACCGTTTTCGATCCGCGAATGAGGAAGTTTTTCCCTTTTACCTGATCGGGGAGGCGTTCTGCCATGTATCCGATGGATTGACGCATCCAGCCCGGCATCCCGGAAAACATTTTGAGAGAATGAGGCTCTCTGTAAATATTGTATCCGCCAAAAAATTCATCTGCACCTTCACCGGACAATACGACGGTTACGTGTTCACTCGCCATCTGTGCTACGAAATAGAGCAGGATGGCAGATGGGTCCGCTACCGGTTCGTCTTGATGCCAGATCAGTCGTGGCAATTCATCCATGTACTGCTTGGCGTTTATCACGCGCTCGAAATGCTCCGATCCCAAATATGCTGCGGTTCGCTTCGCATAATCGAGCTCGCTATAGCCAGGAATATCTGAGCCGACAGAAAAAGATTTGACTGGCTCGAATGTACGCAGCATCCCAACGATACTGCTAGAGTCAACACCACTAGACAAGAAGGCACCACGAGAAACTTCGCTAATCCGGTGTTTGTCGACAGATTCGAGCATGACACTGCGCGTACCCTCAACAAAATAAGAGAACGGCTTGCTTTCATCAGGCTTGAATTCTACATCCCAGTACCTTTCCAGCTTGATCTGGTCGTTTTCAATTACGAACGAGTGTGCAGGCGGTATACGGTAAATGCCAGCAAACATCGTTTCAGGATCAGGTACATATTGGAACGTCAAATAGTGATAAAAAGCGGTTGGATTCACTTCACGCTTGAATCCTGGCAGCTCCAGCAAACTCTTAATCTCGCTGGCAACCCCGATCGAATCATTCGTCTCGACATAGTAGAGAGGCTTGATTCCAAAATGGTCACGTGCCCCAAACAGACGTTTTTTACGGGAGTCGTAGATTGTAAAGCCAAACATCCCGCGTAAATGCTTAGGTGCATCTGTTCCTACCTCTTCATAAAGGTGGAGGATGGTTTCAATATCAGAATCGGTATGGAAAACGTGACCGATGTCCTTTAACCATTGTTGTAACTCTTTGTAATTGTAGATTTCGCCGTTACCAATAATCCAGATGTCACGTGTTTCGTTAAACAGCGGTTGATGTCCGCCTTCCACGTCAATGATGCTTAAACGACGAAAGCCCAGGGCGATGTTGTCTTCAAGGTGAAAACCATCGTCATCTGGACCACGGTGCAGGATGACACCCGTCATTGCACTAATCGCTTCTTGTTGAACAGGCTTTTGCCGCTTGTTATAGAGTGATACGATTCCGCACATAAGAAATGACTCTTCCTCTCACTGGATTGCTCCTGCTAACTCTATCATGTATCGACCATCAGCGCAATCTCTTATGAGTGCCAGTGATTGACCTCGAAAACGCTGATTCTACAAGGGAATTAGCCTTTCTTCTTTTCTATTTTTGTCCCCATTCGGTTAGATATACTCCCTGAGGAGACCATGAATCGTTCGACAAAACGGTTCATGAAAGAACAGGACGGGGGGATTGCAGTGTCAGTATGGATAGCAAGCCTAGCGATGATGATCGGTCTTATTCTGTCCGCCTATTTGCATCCTGCTTGGCTGCTGTTGGCTGCGGGCGTATCATGGGCACTCGTTGCATGTATCCCGTTACCATACCGCAAATACGTCGCATACTACTCACTGATTTCTATTCTAGCAGGTCTCTTTTTTTATGGGTACGAGAATCTCCACAGCTCTGAAGTGAAACCATTGGCAGAAAGGGAGCAGAGCATCTGGATAGAAGGAGTCATTGATTCGCCTGTGAGACGGGACGGGGATGTAGCACGTTTTTTTGTCACGATAACATCTTGGGGTGAAAACGAGCGTGATCAAAATGAGCATCGGTCTTTCGAAAAAATCGCGCTTCGTGTTAAACTTGCTTCTTTCCAGGAAGCTGTACAAATAGAGCAGTGGAGACGTGGCAGTGTTGTCGTGGCACCGATTCGACTATCCTTACCGGCTCCCGCGCGCAATCCTTATGCGTTCGACTACGCTAGCTACTTGTATTGGCAAGGTGTCCATGTCACAGGGGAAACAAGCTTTCAATCGGTAGCGATGACACCTGCTTTTTCCGTGTGGGCGAGCTTCCAAGAATGGCAGGACTCGGGTGCCAAGCGAATTGAATCATTATTTACAGATACAGAAACGGCGGGATACATGAAGTCGCTCCTGCTTGGTCTTGGACAAGAGGTGAACCCTGAGCTTGCGGCGATGTATTCGAATTTGGGCTTAAGTCATATCCTCGCGATTTCCGGTTTGCATGTGACATTGGTCAGTTCCATGTTTATGTGGTGTTTGGAGCGGATTGGAATCAGACGCAGACTGGCATTTGTCGTAACGATTTTGTTCTTGATCGGGTATGTTCTCCTGGTGGGAGCAAGCGCGTCCGCGATTCGATCTGGATTGATGGGAAGTGTAGGTCTTCTCTGTCAAGTAATTGGAAAGAGGTTGGATGGCAAGGACGTTTGGGCTGGGGCACTTATTCTGATGCTGGTGGTAAATCCGTATCAGCTGTGGCATGTCGGTTTTCAGCTTTCTTTTGCGGTGACACTTGGTCTGATTATTTTTGTTCCATATAGCTTGCATGTGTTTATCCGGGTACCCGTCTGGATTCGTACACTTGTGGCGGTTACTTTGTCAGCCCAGCTCGTTTCTTTTCCGTTTCTCATCTACCATTTTCATCTGTTTTCACCTGTGTCATGGCTGGTCAATTTGGTGGTGACACCGATTCTTTCGGCCATAGCGCTACCATTCGGGTATATCGCGGTTGTCCTCGATTTCGTCCACCCGTTTTTGGCGGTGCTCCCTGTTTGGATATCGACGGCAATGTTGAAATGGATTCATCTCCCGTTGTTTGCTATTGAAAAAATAAGGCTCCCCTTCACTTATTGGCCGCATCCTTCGTGGTGGTGGCTTGCTTTGTATACCTGTTTTTTGGGGGTACTGCCCATTGCATGGAGGTTGGGCTATCATCGAAAGCGTGATATAATGCTTACTTTCGTTATATTTCTCTCGTTCATAGTAGTGGCCAGACAGCCGTTTTCAGGAGTCGAAGAAGTGCGAATTACCTTCCTTGATGTCGGACAAGGGGATTCCATCGTTGTCGAAATTGGTGATAAGAAGGTATACTTAATGGATGCGGGTGGGACAATGCGGTTCCCAGCGGCTGAACCATGGATGGAAAAGCGTGACCCATTTGAGGTGGGGAAAGACGTCGTTCTGCCGTTTTTGATGGCCAGAGGAATCGAGAAAATCGATCGTGTCATCATGACGCATGGCGATCTGGATCACATCGGGGGATTCAAATCGCTTGTTCCTCATTTTTCTTTTGGAGAGGTATTGGTGAATGGAACAGTACCTTCGAAATTGGAGGGCGAGATTGTCCGGCTTTTCCAACAGGAAGGAGTTCCGATACTAACCGGGCTTCCGGGTCAATCATGGTCAGATGGACCGGGAATCGAGTGGAAGTGGCTGCACCCAGGCGAATCGACCTTCTCAGGAAATGATGCATCCGTAGTACTCCAGCTGACTGCTTTCAACAAGTCTGTATTGTTTACGGGTGACATTGAAAAGGATGGAGAAAGTCAGCTTGTTCAAAACGGTTTGACTTCTGTGGATGTTTTGAAAGTAGCTCATCATGGAAGCAATACATCGAGTACCGAAGAGCTCCTTGCAGTCATAGCACCAAAAGCTGCTGTCATCTCTGCCGGGGTGAAAAATCGATACGGGCATCCTTCGTCCGAAGTGCTGCTTCGCTTAAAAAAATCGGGTTCTGCTGTGTACAGAACGGATGCTCATGGAGCGATTACGCTGGTTATTACACCTGCGGGATTGTATTGGCAGACCCAAATAATGGATACATAATCTGTTTGCAACTTTTTCAATGAGCGAACCGTCTGTAGGGGGGAGAAGCGAATATGCATGAGGCAGAGTTGATCAGGATGGCGCAATCCGGGGATCATGACGCGCTAGTCGAACTGCTTCGATCTATTGAGACCTCCGTTTACCGAAGCGCTTATTATATTCTAGGGAACGAACAAGACGCGCTTGATGCCTCCCAGGAAGTCCTCATTCGAATTTATCGAAAGTTGGACACCTATCAGGAAAAAGCAAAGTTCTCTACCTGGGTACAACGCATTGTCAGCAACGTCTGTATGGATAAATTTCGCGCGAAGAAGGAAACGGTCTCAATTGACGAGCACGAGTTGATCATTCCTGATCGTAACAACGTAGAAGAAGAAATCCTTCTCACCGGGCTGTCGAATGACATTCAGGAAGCCATCGGAAGATTGCCAAAGCAATATCGGATGGTTGTAGTACTCCGCTATCTGGAGGATTTGTCCTATCAAGAAATAGCGGAGGCGCTAGATTTGCCGCTTAACACGGTAAAGTCGTACTTATTTCGGGCTAGGCAACAGTTACAGGAGCTGTTGTACGACTACCAGAAAGGGGGGATCGGTTGATGACCAACGAAGAGATTTTTGAACTCATGCAGCGGGATCTGGATGGAGATCTGTCGGAGTCCGAGCAAGAACTGCTCCTACGTTTGATCCAGAAAGATGCTGATCTGCAGCTTATGTACAACCGTTTGAAAGATGTGTCACAACAATTAGAACATCTGCCCCCTGTCGTACCTCCGATCAGCATCGTAGATTCTATCCTGCCCAAGCTGGAGTTAGCCGCTGCAAAGCCTGTTGCGGTGAAATCTACGGTGAACGAGGAAATCCTGCCCACTCTGGAAGTTAAGCGCGAGTCGTCTTCGCTGCCGGAATCAAAAAAGTGGAAGCGGATGAAAGTGTGGATGGCCAGTCTTGGTAGTACGGCCGTCGCTGCTAGCTTATTGGTTGGCGTGCTGTTTTCGGGCGGTGATGGTAAGAAGCATGAAGTCGATTCGTTCCAGAACGGAACGGACATGACGCCAGCGGTCGTGGAACAACCCAAAGTTCCAGTCGATCCTACTCCTCAAAGCAATAATCCAATACCTTCAAATCCAAAAGAGGAAGAGGGCAAGGCCAAAAAGTCTACTGGAGCGGCTACTCAGACAAAGAGTAAAAAGCCACCGGCAAAGAACGTTCAAAAGCAAACACAGCCACCGAAGAAAACGAATCCGACACCACCACCAAAGAAAGCTGTACCTCCAACTCCAGTAGTTACAGAGGATCAACCAACGGGATGGCCGATCGGACTGGACGAGAATCCGGACAGAGAAGACAAAGAACCTGCTAATGACGATAAGGACGACGGCGGGGACAAGCAAGAGGAGAAAGACAAGGGAAAAAATAAAGAGAAGAAAAAAAATAAAGATAATGACTAACTTTTTTCCGCGTATGGACCGGCACCGCTTGCGGGGATTTTGCGTATAGTACATTATCAAGCACCCCCTGCTTACCGTTTGGGGAGGAGGAATCCCGGGGCTTTTCCCTAAACGTTTACATAGAGGTGCCAACGGATGAAAAAACCGCTACTGATTCACTGGTGGCGGTTTTTTTTCGCTTTGCCCTGATCAACATGTGCTATAATAACGCAGGTAAGAAGGAAGGAAAGGGGAGAAAACGTATGCCACTCCTATCGGCTATTCGCGAAATACGGCAAAAACAATTCTCGCCGATCTACGTCTTATACGGTCCAGAGTCTTTTATGGCCGAAGATTTATTGGCGTTGGCTCGCAAAGAAATGATTGATCCAGAATTTACGGATTTGAATTTGAGTGTGTACGATTGTACGGAAACAGGATTGAGTGAAATTTTGCAGGATGCGGAGACCTTGCCGTTTATGGGTGAGCATCGATTGGTGATTGCCAGACAAGCCTACTTTTTAACAGGAAGTAAGCCTTCGACCAAGGTAGAAAGCGATCCGGATGCTCTGCTCGATTATTTGCAAAATCCACCTCCGTATACCACACTTATTCTACATACAGAAGCTGACAAGCTCGATGAAAGAAAAAAGCTGGTCAAAACACTGCAACAAAAGGCGAAAGTGATCCCATTTCCGTTGCTAAAAGACGGAGATTTGTACGGCTGGGTGGAGAGGCAAGCAGGTAAATACCAGGCGAAAATCGATCGTCAGCAAGCCATGAAGCTTGTGGAGCGAGTGGGAGCCGAGCTGCGTCTTCTGGACAAGGAAATCGAAAAGATGGCTCTGTTTGTCGGGGTGGGTGAAAGCATCACGGACGACGTCATCGAGCTGCTCGGGGCACGTACGCTGGAGCAGGATGTATTCGCCCTGATTGAACAGGTCGCTTCGGGGAGATTGGACAAGGCACTCCGGATGATGTACGACTGCATGAAAACAGGAGAGGAGCCGATCAAGCTGCTGGCACTCTTGGCGAGACAGTTCCGCATGCTGTTGCATGTTAAGCAATTGGCTCCACGAGGTTATTCGCAGCAACAAATGGCAGGCATGATTAAAATGCATCCTTACGCGGTGAAAAAAGCAATGGAGCAAGCGCGTCATTTTTCCGAGGAGTCGTTGAAAAAGCTGTTGGGCATTCTGGCAGAAGAAGATTTTCGGATGAAGTCGGGGCAAGTGGACAAGCGTCTCGCCCTCGAATTATTCGTTGCACGTGCACACGACGAACGAACAAAACGGTCGTGATATTTTTACAGTAAAAAACCCCTAGAACTAGATGTTCGCGGGGTTTTTTGCGCTTGGTCTCTTACGCTACAGGAGCGCTCAGAACGTTAAGCTTTTTCATCAAACGAGACTTTTGACGGTTTGCTGCGTTTTTATGAATGAGACCTTTCGAAGCGGCCTTGTCCAGCTTTTTCACAGCCACCAGAAGAGTAGATTTCGCTAATGCTACATCGGAAGCAGCGACAGCTTTCTCAAAGCTCTTGATGGAAGTACGCAGATCAGACTTTTGAGAAGCACGGTGTGCGCGACGCTTTTCGATTGTTTTGGTGCGTTTAATCGCGGATTTAATGTTTGGCATGTGTGTCACCTCCTTAATACGACCATAGACATACAGTCATACAACAAAGTAATTCTAGCATGGGGCGAACCCATTTGCAAGAAAGGATTCGGAATAAAAATGAAGGATTCAAGCAAGCTAGTAGCAGGAACAAAATGGTCAGTACTTTTTTCACTTCGGATCAAAGGAGCTGAAGAACATGGCACATAACATTGACTTGTCTAGTTATTCCATTCGAACGGATCTGGCTTTGGAGGCCCACGAGCTTGCCCAGCAGCAAAACCAGAGTGATATTGAGGGGATTTGGCTGCAAGCTGACGACAGCGAGCCGAATGTGAAAGTAACGAGATTGCATGTGGAAACAGAGGAAGCGGGGAAGGAAATCGGCAAGCTCCCGGGGCATTACCTTACGATTGAAGTGCCCAAGCTGCGGGATAACGATACATCGATCGAGGAGCAGGTGGCCAAACGATTCTCCGTCGAATTTGCAATGTTCCTCAAGCAACTGGGAATCACCCCAGACAAAAAGGCTCTCGTCGTTGGTCTGGGTAACTGGAATGTGACTCCCGATGCGCTTGGACCAATGGTTGTAGAAAATTTGTTGATTACACGCCATCTGTACACGCTGGCGCCTGAAACCGTTGGAGAAGGGTATCGGGAAGTCAGTGCGCTATCACCGGGTGTCCTTGGGATAACAGGTATAGAAACGAGTGAGATTATTTTTGGTGTCGTGGAAAAAAGCAAACCCGATTTTGTCATCTGTATCGATGCTCTTGCGTCCCGCGCCTTGCACCGGGTCAACACGACAGTTCAAATATCGGATACAGGGATTCATCCCGGATCAGGGGTCGGAAACAAGCGCAAAGCGATTGATCAGAAGACACTTGGTGTGCCTGTGATTGCGATAGGAGTCCCTACGGTCGTTTTTGCCTCCACGATTGTAAATGATGCGATTACATATTTGCTGGGGCATTTTGGACAATCGATGGTGGAGAGCAAGCGGGCGTTTAACAAACTGGCATTGAGTACGCTGCCCGAGCGGAAGGAACCGTATACGGAAGAGGATTTGCCTGACTTGGAATCCCGCAAGACATTCATGGGATTGGTAGGTTCACTGCCGGAAGAAGAGAAACGGCAACTGATTCATGAGGTCCTCCGACCGCTGGGACAGGATCTGGTCGTCACCCCAAAAGAAATTGATGATTTTATTGAAGGCGTGGCGAATGTGATCGCAACAGGTCTGAATCGCGCCTTGCACAGTGCTGTAAATGCAGAAAATAGCGGCTCGTATACCCACTAAGCCGTGAAAAGCTAGAGTGAGAGAGAAAAGCTAGAAAAGGGTTCTATCGTCTCTATGAGCCTCATAAGCTAAAGCATAGACAAGCGCGAGGGAAAGTTCTCCCGACGTGCAACCATGCTACAGCTAGAGGAGTGAGACAGATGGCGACTCTCATTCAACGCCAATTCGTTGTTCTTTCATTTATAACCGCCTTCCTGTTTGTCATGACAGGAGTGCTTTCGCTCGGCGGTAACCGAATCGCAATTTCGTCCTCAGCCATTCAACAGGCCGCTTCTCATATTTCCAGTCTGGCGATTTTGGGATGGATGGGGCAGGAGATTCCGGTTTTGTCCGAAACCGTGCAAGCACAGGCCGATGATCGCACGAATAGCGTAACCGGTTTTCTCTTTCGCTTGGCAACCAATATACAGCCGGGAGACTTGCGTAGCCTGTTAGGCAGGGAATTGCCTGGGATGGTGACGACAGAGGATGCCAGATTTGTCGTACAGGGAAAGGGAGCTTCTCTCGCAGATTTTTACTTGGAGTATCCCGCCCATCCGGGACAGGTAGCAGATCAATCGCAAGTAGTTCCAATCGTAGAGCCAAAGCCGGAGGATACCACAAAGTCAGGCGAAGCAAAGCCAGCACCTGTTCCCAATTCAATTACGGATGGCAAGAAAATCGTGTACATCTACAACTCGCACAACCGGGAATCGTGGTTTAGTGAGACAAAGTCAGTGGGAACCTCGGTCGATCATCCTACGAGAAATATATCGTTAATCAGCAAGCATTTATCAGAAGCGTTGAATGACAGAGGAATTGGTTCCGATGTGAGCACCGACGACATCTATCAGCAGCTGTTGAACAAAAAAATGCATTACTCTTTCTCCTACGCGGAATCTTTGCAAGTGGTCAAAGCCGCAACGGAGAAAAACAAGGAACTGTATTACTTCTTTGATTTGCATCGAGACACAGCGCCACGAGAGCGTACGACGGTCACAATCAAAGGAAAAACGTATGGAAGAGTATTGTTTGTCATCGGAAAAAGGAACAAAAGCTACGAGAAAAATGAGGCATTTGCGACTGAACTACATGAGTTGATGGAAAAAATGTACCCAGAGCTTTCGCGTGGCGTAATGGAAAAAGGCGCAAAAACGGATCATGGCGAGTATAATCAGTCCCTCTCCCCGGGAAGCCTGTTAATAGAAATAGGTGGTACGGAAAACAGCGTGCAAGAAAGCAAGAATACGGCAGAGGCACTGGCTGACGTTTTCGCAGCCTATTATCAGCAAGCTGAAAAAGTAGGCAAAACAGTTTCTGACGAGCCTGCAAAGAGGTGACGGGCATGAACGTGACGATGAAGCTGACTGGACTGTTAATCATCTTGCTGGTCGGGGTAGTTTTGGGATTGCAAACGGCTGAGCGCGGAATATCCAAGGTGAGTGGAGTGCCTGAGGGGCAAGCGCAAACCTTTTCCATCAAAAAAGTGGACCAAGGTCAAGTGGAGATTGCGGTAATGGGAAAGCAGGTTCAGACTGCTAATCCGAAGGAAATGGTCAACTACGTCAGTCGGATCGGTTTGACTTTGGGCGGAAGCATTAAAAGTGGGGCGCAGAGTTTTGTCGATTGGGTCGGGAGTTTTTTTGAACCGTGAAAATGGTTTATGCGCAAAAAGAAGGGGTGCAGAAAGCCCCAGTGACAAAAGACCCGTACAGGCGGGTCTTTTGCATGTGACCACAGATACATCATACGATCTGCTAAAACAGTGCAAGTGAGGCTACATCAACAATGAAAGGGCTATCATAAAATTCCCCTAGATCATTTTTTAGTGCAAGCAAAATATTCTTTTTAGTCAGTAAAGAGCTAATAGTTTGAATTTATTGTGTTGCGAAAAAATTGAATAAATGTCATAATGTCTATTGATAGGGCTATTTTGGAAGTATATATCGGTGAGAGAGGTGAGCCACGTGTCACATCCTGTCCTGCAAATCGAAAACCTGCAAACGCACTTTTTCACGGACCGCGGCCAAATCCCTGCCGTTGATGGCGTGACGATCACGGTACAAAAAGGAGAAGTAGTCGGTATCGTAGGCGAATCCGGCTGCGGAAAGAGCGTTACCTCCCTTTCCGTTATGAAGCTAGTACCCAACCCCCCAGGGAGAATCGTGGGAGGCTCGATTAAATTCAAGGGGGAGGACCTCGTATCTGTTGACGAAAAGCGAATGAGAGACATCCGCGGAAATGAAATTGCGATGATCTTCCAGGAGCCGATGACGTCTTTAAATCCGGTGTTTACGATTGGAGACCAGATAGGAGAATCAGTCCGATTACATACGAAGGCGAGCAAAAAGGACGCAAGAGCACGTGCTATTGAGATGTTGAAAAAAGTCGGAATTCCTCGAGCGGAAGCGATTGTCGATGAATACCCGCACCAGCTTTCCGGAGGCATGCGGCAGCGTGTCATGATTGCGATGGCAATGGCCTGCAATCCAGCGCTTCTGATTGCAGACGAGCCTACTACTGCGCTCGACGTGACGATTCAAGCGCAGATTTTGGACCTGATGCGCCAACTCAACCGAGAAGCTGACACAGCCATTCTCCTCATCACCCACGATCTTGGGGTCGTCGCGGAAATGTGTCACCGCGTCGTGGTGATGTACGCAGGGAACGTGATTGAACAAGGAGATGTTCGTACGATTTTAAAAAATCCGAAGCATCCTTATACGATCGGCTTGTTGAATTCGTTGCCGAAGCTGGAAGGATCACAGGAGCGTCTCTATTCGATTCCAGGCAACGTCCCGATTCCGGGTTCTCTTACTGTCGGATGCCGTTTTGCACCAAGATGCGATAAAGTATCAGACCGATGCCGCAGTGAGATGCCAGAATTAAAAGTGGTAGGGGACAATCACCTTTCCCGTTGCTGGCTGACCGAATAACCCGAGAGGAGCATGCAGGTGGCTGAAGATCTTCTGATTGTAAAAAATTTAAAAAAATACTATCCAATCACAGGCGGTGTTCTTGGAGGGGAAATAGGTGTAGTAAAGGCGGTAGATGACGTATCGTTTACCGTTAAGAGTGGCGAAACTTTGGGGCTGGTAGGGGAGAGCGGCTGTGGAAAGTCCACGACGGGGCGTTCCTTGCTGCGACTGATAGAACCGACCTCAGGTGAAATCAACTTTGACGGGACAGATGTCATGTCACTTTCCACAGATGCAATGAGAAAGATGAGACGTGACATGCAAATTGTCTTTCAGGATCCGTTTGCTTCACTTAATCCTAGACATAATATTGAGAAGATATTGGAAGAGCCTCTGATTGTACATGGTTTGGGTTCTTCGGCAGAGCGAAAAAAGCGCGTGCAGGAAATGCTGGAGATCGTTGGTCTGAGCAGCTATCACGCGAGCCGCTATCCGCATCAATTCAGTGGAGGACAGAGGCAGCGGATCGGCATTGCGAGAGCACTGATGCTCAAACCCAAATTGATCGTTGCGGATGAGCCTGTGTCTGCACTGGACGTGTCGATTCAGTCGCAGGTGCTCAATCTCATGCAGGATTTGCAACGCGAATTCGGCCTTACATACTTGTTCATTGCCCACGATTTGAGTGTAGTGCGTCATATCAGTGATCGGGTAGGCGTGATGTACCTCGGCAGAATTGTCGAGCTGACGACGAGCAGCCAATTGTACGCCAATCCGCTCCATCCGTACACGAAAGCATTACTGTCGGCGGTACCTTCGCCAGACCCTGATGCAGTACGTGAAAGAGTTATCCTCCAGGGAGATGTGCCGAGCCCTGCAAAGCCTCCGAGTGGCTGTACATTCCATACGAGGTGTCCCCATGTGACAGAGGAGTGTCGTACTGTCCGACCAGAATTTGCGGATACAGGCGACGGTCACTTTGTTGCTTGTCACTTATACAAGTCCTAATCGACAAAAGGGAGTTTGCCTGCCGAATAGGAAGTCTTGTAAAGGGGGGATGCAAAGCAGGAGGTATTGTATCGACCATCTACCAAAAAGGAACATGCGACCATTCATTAGAAAAAGGGGGATGTTTTCATGAAGAAGAGGGTTCTCTCCGCAACCATGACTAGCCTGGTGGCGCTGGCCATGTTGATTGCTGGATGCTCTAGCACTTCTACGACACAAGCGCCGGCAGAACAACCAAAGACAGAAACTCCGGCACCTGCAACTGAGCCTGCAAAAACTGGACCGAAGCAATTAATCGTCGGTCGCGGTGCAGACACAAAAGGGCTTGACCCAATCACGCAAACAGATGGTGAGACATTTAAGGTAACCGAGAACGTTATGGATACATTGATTGGCTTTGCGGATGGCTCAACAGAGCTCGCTCCATCGTTGGCTGAGAAATGGGAAGTAACTCCTGATGGTCTCGTTTATACGCTGAAACTGAGATCAGGCGTGAAATTCCACGATGGAACTGATTTCAATGCAGAGGCGGTCAAATACAACTTTGAACGCTGGAGCGACAAGAGCCATCCACAGCATTCACCAGAGGGCTTCGAGTACTACGTAAGCCAATTTGGTGGTTACAAGGGTGACGCGACTCATATCATCAAATCCGTGGAAGCAGTCGATCCGACCACTGTAAAATTCACGTTGAATCGTCCACTGGCTCCATTCCTTGCCAACCTGGCAATGTCTCCTTTCGCGATTGGCTCGCCTGAGGCATTGAAAAAGGATGTTAAGAAATTTAATGAGCATCCAATCGGTACAGGACCTTTCAAATTCGTAGAGTGGAAGCGCAACGACACCATCACACTCGAGAAAAACCCTGATTACTGGAACCCAGGATATCCGAAGCTGGATAAATTGGTGTTCAAGGTCATCCCAGAAAACACTGCACGTCTGACTGCATTGGCATCTGGTGAAATTGACTTGATGGATGGTCTAAACACAGACGATATCCCGGCAGTAAAAGACAATAAAGACTTGCAACTCTTCCTTCGTCCTACTAATAACATTGGATACATCGGCTTTAACGTAGAGAAGAAGCCACTCGACAATCCAAAAGTTCGTGAAGCTATTGCTTATGCGATTAACAAACCTGAAATCGTAACTGCCTTCTTCGATGGGGTTGGAGAACCAGCAGTCAACCCAATGCCAAAAACAATGTGGGGACATAACAACGATATTAAAGATCGTGAGTTCAACCTCGATAAAGCAAAACAATTGCTGGCCGAAGCAGGACATCCAAACGGTTTTAAAATCAAGTTTTGGGCAATGCCAGTTCCACGTCCGTACATGCCAGAGGGTGTGAAGATTGCAGAAGCAATCCAGCAAGACCTGAAGAAAATCGGGGTTGATGCTGAGATCGTGACGATGGAATGGGCAACGTATTTGGAAAAGACTCGTTTGGGTGAGCAAGAAATGTTCATGCTTGGTTGGACAGGTGACAATGGCGACCCTGACAACTTCCTGGCTGTCTTGCTCGACAAAAATAACATCGGAAGCAACAACTATACACGCTGGGCAAACGAAGAAGCACATCAATTGATGATGAAAGCACAGTCCACTCCAGACCAAGCAGAGCGCGAAAAAATGTACAAACAAGTACAAGAGATCATCTTCAAAGATGTGCCAATGGTTCCGCTGGCACATTCTACACCAGCATTGGCAGGAAAAGCGAATATCATAGATTACAACCCGCATCCAAAAGGGTCTGAAAGTTTGGAAAAGGTAGATTTCAAGTAAGCTGATTCATCGTAAAAGGGTAAGAGGAGTGCATACCTCTTCTTACCCTTCTTTCATTATTTGGCGATTATTTTATGCAGGAAGGCGAGGAGATGGCATTGCTAGCTTACAGCATTCGAAGAATTTTAATGCTCATTCCTGTCTTAGTGGGCATGTCAATCATCGTTTTTTCCATTATTCGTGCCATCCCTGGTGATCCGGCTTTGACGATTTTGGGAGAAAAGGCAACACCACAAGCGATTGCAGACATACGAGAAGCGTTGGGATTGAATAATCCGTGGTACATACAGTATTTCGATTATATGAAAGATATTTTGAGCGGAAATCTTGGGGAATCGTTACAAACGAATGCGCCGATTTCAGATGAAATCATGCCTTATTTGGCGGCGACGACTGAACTTACGATTGTGAGTATGCTGATTGCGGTGTTTATCGGTGTAAATGCAGGGATTCTTTCTGCGTGGAAGCAAAACTCCTGGTTTGACTACTGTGCGATGTTGATCGCCTTGGTTGGTGTATCCATGCCAATTTTTTGGCTAGGTTTGATGGAGCAGTGGGTGTTTGCCCAAGAGCTGAAATGGCTGCCATCAGTTGGTCGCGACGATTCGCGTAATCCCGTAGAGGCCATTACGCACTTTTATATACTGGATACGATGATGGCTGGTCGCTGGGATCAGCTATGGGAAGTTATCAAGCATTTGATCCTGCCAGGCATTGCATTAGGTACGATCCCGATGGCGATCATTGCACGTATCACTCGTTCGAGCATGCTGGAAGTCATGCGTGCCGACTACGTCAGAACCGCTCGTGCAAAAGGGCTGACACAGTTTTGGGTCGTGTACAAGCATGCGCTGAAAAATGCAATGATCCCTGTTTTGACGGTAATTGGTTTGCAAACAGGGTTGCTGCTGGGTGGAGCTGTTTTGACAGAGACGATCTTCGGATGGCCAGGTGTCGGTCGTTATATTGTGACCGCCATTGGAAACCGTGACTATCCGGTTATCCAATCCGGTATCCTTGTGATCGCGACGATTTTCGTCCTGATCAATCTCTTGGTCGACCTTCTGTATGCCTATATCGATCCTCGCATCAAATATCGCTAAGGAGGGACGAAGAGACATGGCACAACCACAATTACAACCACAAGATCAGGTAGTACCTTTAAAAGTGAAGCAAGAAGAAGTAGTCTCTCCTTGGAAGGATGCATGGAGGACACTACGAAAAAACAAGCTGGCGTTGGTGGGCTTCGGGATTATTTTGTTTTTCATTGTTGTGGCGGTATTAGCTCCATGGATTGCTCCGTATCCGTACGACGAAGGTCAGCTCGTAATGAAAAACAAGCCCCCTTCCGAAGAGCATTGGTTTGGAACAGATTACAATGGTCGTGATGTGTTTAGTCGCGTTATTTATGGGGCACAAATCTCCCTGTGGGTAGGGACGTTCTCTGTCATTGGCTCCGTTCTCGCAGGGACCTTGCTCGGTCTTTTGGCAGGATATTATGGCAGATGGATTGATACGATCATTTCGCGTCTCTTTGATATTATGCTTGCATTTCCAAGTATTCTTTTGGCAATCGCTGTCGTTGCCATCTTGGGGCCTTCTTTGCAAAACGCCTTGATTGCCATTGCGATTATTAACATTCCGACATTTGGACGGCTAGTACGTGCCCGTGTATTGAGTTTGAAGGAAGAAGAATTCGTCATGGCGGCACGGGCAATCGGAATGAAAAATTCCCGGATTATCATGCAGCATATTTTGCCGAACAGTCTCGCACCAATCATTGTGACCGGGACAATGGGGATCGCAACAGCGATTATCGAAGCAGCTGCACTTGGCTTTCTTGGACTGGGAGCACAAGCGCCAGAACCAGAATGGGGAAAAATGCTCGCTGATTCACGTCAGTACATTCAGAAAGCACCATGGACCGTTATTTTTCCGGGGCTCTCTATCATGCTGACCGTTCTCGGCTTTAACTTGATTGGGGACGGCCTGCGCGATGCACTTGACCCGCGGATGAAAAGCTAGTCCAATCGCAAAAAAGACAGAAGGGAATGTGATGCCGTCCTTCTGTCTTTTCTTGTTTATTCTTCTTCCATGAAGGTGCGGCACAACTGATTGAAAGCAGGAGCAGCTTTCGTGATGACTTGATGCTTTACGTTCGGGATCATTTCGAGTCTTGCTTTTGGCAATTTCATGCTAAGCGTCTGCGCATAATGGTGCATCCGTTGATCACGTTCGCCATAGGCAAGTAAAATCGGAAGCTGGATGTTGCTCAGGCGCTCTGTACATTGATATCGATGTCCGGCAGCGTAAAGGTATTTCACGCTAGTAGGATCTGTTTTGGAGGCGTGTGCCGTCCATTTTTCGCGCATTTCTGGGTTATCGACATGTGAGGAAGCAATGGAACGGGCAAGAAGAGGAACTCCGTGAAGCATCGACAACGCCTGGGCCATCCAAAATCGTCCATGTAAATACAGGTCATTCACTTCGGAAAATCCGCTCACGAGTATACCGCCTTGTGCATGATCAGGATAGCGAAGACAATATTCAAGGGCGATAGAGGCACCTTGAGAGTAGCCCAAAATAAAGGGACGCTCAATGCCGAGTGCCGGGATCAGCTTATGGAGCCGTTCTGCCAACTCCCCAATGGAAAAGGGCTTCTCCATCGGAGAACTGTCGCCATGTCCGGGTAAATCAGGGACAATGAGCTGATATGTATCTGCGAGTGTTTGCTGATAAACAAAATTGATAGAGCCGATACATGGCGCATGGATACACAATAACGGCTGGCCTTTTCCTGATATGTGAAAAGCAAACTGTTTGCCATCCTGATGGACGAGTATTTGTTCCATTTTCATTTTCACCCCACTTATAGGTTGTCCGATCCAAGGGAGATTTTTCAATTGAACTCTTCTTTTTTTGATGGGGAAGTGGTATTCTCGCAATAGAATAATTGGTGAAAGCAGGGTGAAGAAGTTGTTTCAAGAGCGCATTTCGAAGCTCCACACGTTTTTGACAGAGCAAGAGCTGAACGCGGTGTTGATTACCTCTCCCAAGCACGTCTACTATTTGACCGGATTTTTTACTGACCCGCATGAACGTTTTATGGGTCTTGTTATTCCTGCTGAGGGAAAGCCTTCCTTGATTGTACCTGCTCTTGATCGTGAAGCAGCGGCAGAAGCTTCGTTCGTTCAAGATATCCATACACATACGGATATCCAAAACCCGTATGAAATTCTCAAGCAAGTGTTGCCAGCGAACTTGGCGAAGCTCGGCATTGAGAAAAGTCATATGACTGTCGAGCGCTATGAAGCACTTGGACAAGTTGTTCTGGCGTCAAGCTATGTGGACGTGGAAGAGCCTCTCCGTGAAATGCGTTTGATCAAATCCGCGGATGAAGTGGATCGTCTGAAACACGCTGTTCAGTTGGTCGAGGATTCCTTGCGGGAGACCCTGAAGAAAGTTCAGAAAGGCATGACCGAGACAGAAATCGTAGCTGAGCTGGAATTCCAGATGAAGCGCTTGGGCGCAGAAGGCCCATCCTTTACGTCCATGGTATTGGCAGGGGAGAAGTCGGCACTTCCACACGGAAAGCCAGGAACCCGCCAGGTGCAAGAAGGCGACTTGCTTTTGTTTGATATCGGAGTAGCTGCAAACGGATATGTATCCGATATTACTCGTACCTTTGCTGTAGGCGAGATCAGTGCCCAGCTGCAAGAGATTTACGAGACGGTATTGGCGGCCAACGAAGCGGCAATTGCTGAGATTCGTCCGGGTGTGACCTTTGCGCATTTGGATAAAACCGCTCGCGATGTCATCACTGCAAAAGGCTACGGTGAATACTTCATGCACCGTCTTGGGCACGGACTTGGGATGGACGTACATGAATATCCATCTGTTCACAGCCAGAACCAAGAAGTGCTTCGACCAGGGATGGTTTTTACGATCGAGCCGGGCATCTATTTGCCAGGTGTAGGCGGCGTGCGGATTGAAGACGATGTATTGGTTACGGAAACGGGCGTTGAAATACTCACGCAGTTCCCGAAAAAACTGACTTCCATCAACTAATGAAGAAATCATAAAAATTGAATACGTATCGAATGGTGCTGGATGGCATATGCCGTCAGCTTAAAAGGGAAGTCCGGTGAGAAACCGGCGCGGTCCCGCCACTGTAACGAGGAGTGCCTAGCAAATAGCCACTGTTTTTTGGAAGACAAAAAATGGGAAGGTAGCTGGGTGTGTTGATCCGTAAGCCAGGAGACCTGCCATGCGATCCTATACAATCGACCCACGAGGATGGGGCAGATGTGGAAGCAGTCTATGAAAGGGCGCCTTTATGCCTGCTTATAGTTATATCTACGTTTGTCATGCACCTCCCGATTGAAATGGGGGGTGCTTTTTTGTGGAGGATTTGGTTCAAGCCATCATTTCCAAACAGAAAAGAGGATTACAGATGATGAAGGCAAACAAAACGCATACAGTAATAAAAGGACTAGCTTTCGGTATTATGACAGCTGCCATGCTTTTGGTTTCGGCATGCGGCTCCACTACGACAACACAGGCTCCAGCCAAAACAGAACAAACAGCTGCTCCAGCAGCAGAAGGCAAGCCAGTAACACTAACCAATAATGGTATCGAAATGACTTATCCAACAGCACCTGAGCGTGCAGTGACTTTGAACCAGCACGTCACCGAAATCATGCTGGCATTGGGCCTTGCTGATAAAATGGTCGGAACTGCTTACCTGGATGATGAAATCCTTCCTGAGTTAAAAGCAGATTACGACAAGATTCCGGTACTGTCTGACAAGTATCCTACGAAAGAAGTGCTGCTGGCAGCGAACCCAGACTTTGTCTACGCCGGATGGAAAAGTGGATTCGGCGAGAAGGGCGTAGGATCGATGCAAGATTTGGAAAAGGTTGGCATCAAATCGTATCTGCAAGCGTCATCTAGCATGCCTGGTCCGACTATCGACGATGTGTTTGCGGACATTACGAACATTGGACGCATTTTCCGTGTGGAGGACAAAGCCAATGATTTGATCCATAAAATGAAGAGTGAAATGGATCAAACCATGAGCAAAATTGGCAAGATTGACGAGCCACTAAAAGTGTTCGTGTACGACAACGGGGAAGATAAACCATTCACAGCAGCCAACAACTACATGACATCCTTAATCAAGAATGCAGGCGGTAAGAACATTTTTGACGATATTCAAAAGGGTTGGGCAGAGGTAAGTTGGGAACAAGTAGTAAGTCGCAATCCAGACGTGATTATTATCGTAGATTACGGGGATAGAACCGTCGAGCAAAAACGCAATTTCCTTTTGAGTAAAAAAGAATTGGCGGATATCCCTGCGATTAAAAATCAACGACTAATGGTATTGCCTTTGTCCGCAGCTTCTGAAGGTGTTCGAGCACCGATTGCGCTGAAAATTTTGGCGGAAGGACTCTACCCGGATAAATTCAAATAGAGTACGCCCCTTTTAAGGGAGGGAATAGCACTGCAACAGATCAAGTTACCTTATATCATCATTACTTTACTGGTCGGACTTTTCCTCTCGATTACGTTCGCAGTTACCCTGGGATCAGTAGAGATTAAGCCGACTACGGTATGGAAAATCGCCTTATCAAAAATTCCGATGTTGACCCAATGGATCGAAGTGGATTGGTCCAAAGGTGAGCAAACGATTATTTGGGATATTCGCTTTCCTCGTGTACTCTTGGGGGCAATCGTCGGCGCAGGTCTGTCTGTCGTGGGAGTAGCGATTCAATCGTTGGTTCGCAACTCCCTGGCTGACCCGTATGTGTTAGGCGTATCTTCAGGTGCTTCGGTTGGCGCTACCTCGGTAATTATTTTTGGAGCATTCAGCATGTACGGGCAGTATGCGCTATCCTTTGGCGCTTTTACAGGCTCCCTTGTGTCCATCATTCTTATTTTTACGCTATCCCGTATTGGTGGACAAAACTCGACGGTACGCCTGCTCATGGCTGGAATTGCGATATCTGCGATCTTGTCGGCCATTACCAGTCTGCTTGTTTTTTCAGCGCCAAATGAGCATGGAATTGGGACGGTTCTGTTTTGGTTAAGTGGCAGTCTGGCTGGCGGGAAATGGGAATACCTGACGATCCCTACAATGATTGTCGTCATCTGTCTCATCGTCTTAATGGCCCAATACCGCTCGCTCAATGCGATGCTGATGGGCGAAGAGTCAGCGGGGACATTGGGGGTGAATACGGTACAATTCCGCAAGCTTCTCCTGGTGATCACG
Organism: Brevibacillus brevis; assembly: GCF_022026395.1. NCBI lineage: Bacteria > Bacillati > Bacillota > Bacilli > Caryophanales > Paenibacillaceae > Brevibacillus > Brevibacillus brevis. The sequence goes on from NZ_CP041767.1 coordinate 2,128,789, forward strand.
GCACTGCTCACGGGGGTGATCGTGTCCATCGCGGGATCAATCGGTTTTGTCGGATTAATGATGCCCCACATCGTCCGTGTAATGGTTGGATCAGATCACAGACGTGTTCTGCCTGTCAGCGCTTTGTTTGGCGCGATCTTTCTCATCTGGGTTGATGTAGTTGCCAGGCTTGCCTTTGCACCGGAAGAGCTGCCGATTGGTATTTTGACAGCACTGTGTGGAGGTCCATTCTTTATCTGGTTGATGCTGCGGAGTTCTTATTCCTTTGGAGGTAGCGGACGATGAATTTGCAGGTTGAGAATATATCGGTCGAACTGGAGAAAAAGGGAATCCTGCACAACGTCAGTCTGGAGGTGCGCTCTGGAGAGTTTGTGGGGCTGATCGGGCCGAATGGCAGTGGGAAGTCCACGTTGCTAAAAAGCATTTATCGCGTACTGAAGCCGCGTTCGGGATGGATCTCACTCGATGGCGACGACGTATACAAGCTAACCTCACGCCAAAACGCTCAGCGAATGGCGGCAGTACGGCAGGAGACCTCTGTCGAATTCGATTTTTCGGTGACCGAAATCGTGAATATGGGACGTGCCCCGCATAAGCGACTATTTCAGTCCGATGACGCGGAAGACGTTCGGATTTGTGAAGATGCACTACAGCGGGTAGGGATGCATACATACGCTGATCGCAGCTTTTTCAGTTTATCCGGTGGGGAGAAGCAGCGAGTGCTGATTGCCAGAGCTTTGGTGCAGCAAGCGCAGTTTCTTGTTCTTGATGAGCCGACGAATCATTTGGATGTTCGATACCAGTTGCAGGTCATGGATCTCGTCAAAACGTTGGGGATTACGGTCTTGTCTTCGCTGCATGATCTCAATATCGCAGCGATGTACTGTGATCGGCTGTACGTAATCTGTGAGGGGGAAATCGTTACATCGGGAACGCCAGAGGAGGTCTTGACACCTAATCTGATCCGGGATGTTTTCGGAGTAGAAACAGAAGTGATGACCCATCCTATTACAGGAAAAAAGCATGTGTATTTCTACTCGGAAGCGATCCGTGTAAAGCCACCTATCCAGAAGGTAATGAGTGGAGCCAATTAATAGGGTGCAAGTTGAGTTTCTTTGATTTTCATAAGAGGGGGATGCCTAGTCGGCGTCCTTTTTTGTTAAGCCGACGGCAGAAAATTCAATCTTTCCACCAGTTAGATGAAAGGGTCTCTTATTGATCAGAGGAGCCGTGCAATACGTCGCGAATTTGTTGGATATAGCCAAATTTATTTCGATCAGAAAATTCATAGAACAAGATGGGAGATGACCCGTATGACGGAAGTAACGAGAGAACAGGCGCGCAAATTTCACGACGGTGTTCACGTTTTCGATGGGCATTTTGATCTGCTGATGGATGTGGAGATTCAGCGTGGATATGGTCGAACCAAAATGATCGAGACGGAGTACTTGCCACGGTTCCAGCAGGGTGGCGTGCATTCCATTGTGGCAGCCGTGTTCGTCGAGGATGCTTTTGTACCAGAGATGAGTCTTCGCAAGGCGCTCAACCAGATCAGTGCTTTGCATGCAGAGGCGGCAGAGTCTCCCGAGCACATCGTCATCGCCAAAAATCTGGGTGATTTGCAACGGGCAAGAGCGGAGCAAAAAGTATCGTTCATTCTGTCGTTGGAAGGGGCAGAGCCACTGCATAACGATTTGAGTCTCTTGCGTGTCTTTTATGAGCTCGGAGTACGGATGATGGGGCTGGTTTGGAGTCGGCGCAACTTTGCTGGGGACGGCAGCTTTTTTGCACCGGTTCGGGAAGGGAAAAAAGGAGGCATCACCGATTTCGGTGTTCGTCTTATCGAGGAAGCGGAAAAACTGGGTATCGTCATCGATGTGAGCCATTTGAATGACGAAGGGTTCTGGGACGTGATGGAGATCGCAGAAAAACCGGTGATCGCTTCTCACTCCAACAGTCGAACAATCGTGCCGACAATGCGCAATCTGACAGATGAACAGATCAAAGCAATTGCGGAAAAGGACGGACTCGTCGGGTTGAATGCGTGTAGCATGTTTACAGCGACTAACAGTGCCGACTCAACTATCGAGAGACTGATTGATCATGTTGACTATATGAAAAAGCTTGTCGGAGCAAGGTACATCGGTATTGGCTTAGACCTGTGCGATGATTTGACGAAATATTTGCCCTTGGACAAGATTTCCAAAACGAAAGAGATGCCATTTGACGTAGTAAAAGGCCATGCGTCACTGCCGGAAATTACGCGTGAGCTATTGAAGCGCAGATACACCGATGCAGAGATCGAAGGAATCTTGGGTGGCAATTTCCTCAGAGTGTATCAGCAAGTGTGGAAGTAGATCAGGTAACAGGAGGAATGACGGGTGGCACAGACTGGGCACAAACAAGCTTTTTTTGGCTATTATCAATCTGGCATCAAGGTAGCTGATATACGCTTTGAGGATGGGGAAGTTTGGCATCGGAGCACAGGTTGGGATACGGGTGGTGCGGTTGACGGTCCGTTTTTACTACTGGCTAAAGGGGAAGCAACCTACGAGTTGCCACTCCTTACCCTGGCACAGAAGCTTCCGGAATGGGAGCGAATTGACTGGGAGAGCGAATCAGTCGTGTTTCCGGGAAGTGGAGGGCACTACCAACGCCATCTATCCATCGAAGGAACAGGTCCCACAGGGCAAAAGCAAGCTTGGGTCTGGGCGGTGCGCGAAGCAGCGCAGCCAATTGACTTGATCATTTGTGAGAACGAAGTCATCGCGTTGGTGCTGACAGGTCGTGGTGATAGTGTCGTATTGGTGAAAACAGGGTGGGAAGATTTGACTCCGCTTACGATGTGGCAAGACCCTACGCTGTCTGAAGTTAACTACGGCGTACATCATTTGGGTAGGCATGATCTAGCGATGAGAGATGGCGTTCGGCTGGCTACCGAGGTATGGCTACCCGCAGGCTTGGGGGAAGGACAGCGGGTTCCAACAATTTTCATGCGCACTCCCTATGGACGGATGGATGGCATTTTTCGCCGGTTGCCCTTTGTAGCTCGTGGATATGCGCTGGTTGTTCAGGATACGCGCGGACGGGAAGATTCCGAAGGAGAGTGGATTCCACTCGTTCATGAGCGTAATGATGGAGATGACAGCCTCAACTGGATCGCGAGTCAGGAGTGGTCGGATGGCAACGTAGGGATGCTCGGCGGCTCCTATGTGGGGTACGTGCAATGGGCTGCGGCCGCAAGCGGAAATCCGCATCTGAAGGCGATTTTCAGCTACGTGACAGTAGGAACACCTTATGTGGACATCCCGCGCAAAGGGGGGACGATTCTTGGTGGCCTGTCATGGATTTTCATGATGGCTGAGAAGCGTCGAAATGTCGCGGCTCTTTCCCGAGATGACTGGAGTGAGGTCATCAAAGTGCGTCCGATCAAGGACATCCCGCAAAAAGTGCTGGGGAAAGAAATCCCGTTTTGGACAAAATGGATGGAACACCCGAATGGAGACGAGTTCTGGACCATGTCGGACTGGAAGCGGCATGCGGATCAGGTAAAGGTGCCTGCTACCCTGGTATCTGGCTGGTATGACGACAACGGGATGGGGACGAGCGAATCATGGGAGGTTGTCTCCCGAAATGTGCCAGAGCACGCCAGACTCATCTTGGGGCCATGGTATCACAAGGCGAATACGACACGAGAAATCCATCATGTGCCCTTTGGAAACAACGCCATCCGCTACGATCTGGATATAACGCAGCTACGGTGGTTTGACCGCTATCTAAAAGGAGTGGAAAATGGCGTCGATCAAGAGCCGCGGGTTGAGTACTACATGGTGGGAGAAAACGAATGGAAGACCTCGCAGACTTGGCCGCCAGCGGAGACGACGCTGACGAATCTGTATCTGAGCAGTGGGGGAAACGCCAATACGAGCGGCGGAGATGGAACACTGACCCTGTCTATCCCGGATGAACAAGCGGTGGATACATACAGTTATAATCCGCTAGACGCAGCACCGTATCTGTTGGATTTGTCCGAAAATGAAAATAGTGTTCCGGAAAACTATCGTGATGTGGAAGAACGAGCAGATGTACTTGTCTACACATCAGAGCCATTGGAAGAGGAAGTCGTCATCGCGGGAGAAATCTCGGCTATTATCTACGCATCCAGCTCGGCGCGGGATACTGATTGGCTGGTCCGGCTATGTGATGTAGACGAGGAAGGCAATTCGATTCGTCTATCGGACGGGATTATTTGTGCACGCTACCGACACTCATTCGCGGAGCCAGAGCTACTTGTTCCAGAACACATCGAACGCTATGAGATTCGCATGACCAAGATCGCCAATGTCTTCCGAAAAGGTCACCGTATTCGCGTCTCCGTTACTTCTGGTGCCGAGAACTTCTCGTTCCCCAATCCGAATACAGGCAACGATCTGGCAACGGAAACCGAGACGGTCATTGCCTCGCAACGTATATATCATGACAGCCAGTATCCGAGTCATATCAAACTCCCTCTCTTGCATTCTGGGGGAAGCAAGCAATTTTCAGGAGGTATCTAAATCATAATGACTGTTTATAGTTGCAGAATATGCAAGTTCCGTTACGACGAGTGGCTAGGTGATACGAAAAATGGCGTCCCGCCCGGGGTGCCTTTTCCTCATTTAGCAGGTTCTGTGTGTACTGATTGTGGGATGAATGAGGAAGGACGGCACTTGCCGCTTCCTGAAACGAAGTACACGAACGTAGAAGCAACGTATTACGATCAGTTTGCCGGGAAGGCTAGCATCGCTTTTTATCGAAACTGGTTGCTGCAGGAAGCGGAGCAATCTTCAGTCTCGGTGCTGGAGCTGGGTGTTGGAACAGGGAGAATTGCCATTGAGCTGGCACGGAATGGCTTGTCCGTCTGCGGGATTGATTGGAGCCCGGATATGCTTGCGATGGCCGCCAAAAAGAAACGGCGCATGTTAAAAGGGAAAGAAGAACTGTTGGAGCTGGTAGAACAAAATATGTGGGAGCTGGAACTTGATCGGCAATTTACACATGCGCTACTTCCGGAAGGGATTTTTCAGCAGGCCACCTGTAGAGACAAGCAACGTCAATTGCTTTCGGTCATCCACGATTACATAATGGAGGACGGAACAGTGGCAATTGATCTACTCTTGCCGCCAGTAAAAAATCAATGGACAACGATGCAACGCAAATTCGTTTTCCCAGACCGAATGGTATATCAAAAGGTAGAAGGTGAAACCTCGCTCTTGGATCAAAAGTTCCGCTACACGCTTACTTATGAGACTTTTCTTGATCAGATCGAGCAGCCGAGGTATCGCGTAGAGCGAGAGATGGCGTTGCTTTTGCCTACAGAGCTTGAGCTGTTACTGGAAGGATCAGGCTTTCGCGTCACCTATAGCAAAGAGAATGTCTTCCACAAGCAAGACTTCGAGTCGAGTCAAGCGGACGAGGGCTATGATATGGATCGTTGGCAGCATGGGGGATATCCATTCGCTGAACCTGTCGGGAAACCGGGTGGAGCTACCCGCTGGACGATTTTGGCGAAAAAAATTTCTTCCTCCTCTTTGTAACAAAAAGTTTGTAGCTGCATCTAACCAGTATGATAGCGAGTGAAGGAGGTCGCGCCCTTGGAAAAATTGCAGCAGACGACTGATGCTGCGTTTGAACAAATCATGAGGGAATATGGGACCCGTGTGCTTCGACTCGTCACCTTTCTGGTCAAGGATCGCAGCTTGGCGGAGGACATTACCCAAGATGTATTCGTTAAGGTGTACCGGCATCTTCCTCGCTTTCGGCAGGAGAGCAGTGTGCACACGTGGTTATATCGAATCGCGGTTAATGAGTGCAAAGGTTATTTGCGTTCTTGGTCGTTCCGTCATATCCTTCCCCGCTCGTGGATGAGACAGAATGGGGAGCTTTCTACAGAAAGTCTTGTTCTCGATCGAGCCGAGAGGGACCAACTCGTAGCAGAAGTGTTGCAGCTCCCTCCGCTCTATCGCCAAGTGATTGCCCTTCATTACTATGCGGATTTATCCATCGGAGAGGTGGCTGAGGTGCTAGGAGTAACGGAAGGAACAGTCAGAACCCGGTTGCATAGGGCCAGGCAGCAACTACGGCAGAGTATGGGAGAGGGGAGGGACTGGGAATGGACGAAAACCGATGGCTCACGGGCTTAAAGGAACGGGCAGATCAGACCATTTTTCGTGATGTACAGTTCACTGCATCGATGAAAGAGCATGTACAGCAGAGGGTGAGATCTGGGACTAGGTGGATGACTGGCCGGAGGAAGCTAGCCTTGCCGGGCGTTGTACTGACGGTGGGCTTGCTATTGTGGCTGGGGCTCCCCATTCAGGAGGAGAGACAATCTGCACAGCATGAGATGATACCTCCACAACAAGAGGCACGTATACCCTCCCTGTTGCCAGGGGGACAAATCGTTGAAGCGGATTTGTGGAAGCTGTCGCCTTCTTTGTCCTCCACTTACGACAATCAGTCCTTTTCTTATTTGGGAGAAAAACCTGTCCGGATCATGACAGATCAGGACGGTTTCTATGAAGGACAGACGCTGCGGGTGATATGGCTGTTGAATGGGGATTACGCACAAAAAGTAGAGATCGCTGCTTACAACACCGATGGGACCCGTTTGTCATTGGGCAGCTACGAGGTCATGGACCCGTTATACGATGCAGATGGTCATTTTCCTTCAGGGATCGTGTTGCCTGAACCGGGAAAGTGGAAGCTGGAAGTAAGATCAGGAGGCAAACATCTCGGACAAGTTTTTGTCGAGGTGAAAAAAGGGATAGCACCTGCGAATCGTCAGCTCGTCGGGTCTATCATTCAGCGGTATTTGGAGACGGAAAGCGATAAGTTGGGGTGGCTGGGAAAATATCGAGAGATGAACGTTGAGCTACTCGGAGTGGAAGCGCCAGACGCTGCAAAACGAACCGTATACGCTTGGGTGAAAATAACGGGTAGCAATTCTTCCGCACTCAGTGTACCGATGGTCTTTCAAATCGTCTACAATGGGAATGATTATCGGGTAACGGACTTCCAAATGCCCGAGGAAGGCAGCAACTACCAGAGCAGCCTGCAAAAACTGTTTCCATCTAAAGTGCTCGAGCAAGTTCACAATCGATCAAAAACAAAGTAAGGATGACAAAACGGACCTTAGCCTAAAAAAGGTCCGTTTTTCGCTTTTCATATCTATCCGTATATTTGAGCACCTATCGCCCAGTACGTCCCATTGCGGCGGGGCAGGTTACTAGCATTTGCAACCATCACTGGGGGATGAGAAACTTGAGTGAAGCCGTTTTGCTCCAAATAAGCGTGAAACGCTGCTTGTTCATCCGGTACGTCTATCCGTACGCGTCCGGTATGATATTGTGTCAGCTTGTACAGGATGTGTTCAGCTATGACGGCATTTTCTGCGACGATCGGTCCAGCGATAAGGTTGACGGGGCCTTGAACGGCAAAGCCATATCCAATGACCTTACCAGAGCGATTTTTGGCTACCAGACAGGTACTAGCTTGTTTCATGCGTTTCTCGAGAAAATGCGAGCGTTTACTACCCAGTGCTGCTTTGTCCAATTCAACCATACTCGAGAAATCGTCCAACTCCATTGACACAATTGCAAACTCATCATTGGCTTCGTTTTGCGGAGGAGCTTTAGGTACAAAGCGTTCAGCTATAAACTTTCGAATACGATCGACTGTCTGGAACCCGAGATTTTTGTACATTGGTTCTCCTTCTGGAGTTGCAATGAGCATGATGGTTGTATCGGTCGAAACAGACGCCATGCACGCCTTCATGAGCTGGCGACCATAGCCTTTGCCTTGTGACAAGGGATGGACAATCACCATGCCAATGCTCGCAAGCTTGTCATCGTACGGGATGATCGCCGCACATGAAAGTAGGGTGCCGCTCGCGTCTTTGTGACCAAAAACGGTTCCGATAGACAGAATTGTGTGAATTTCCGCTTCGTCGTAATCCCAGCCTACGGAATCAGATAAGGCAATGAGTCCGGGAATATCCGATATCGTTAAGGAATGCAAGCCAGAGTCAACGCTGTTCACTTTGATCATTCTCCGTTTCTTTCTTTGTGTTCGCGGCTGTGTTGCCAAAGAAATCGTTTCATGCTTCCGCCACCTTTTACCACTTTATCACAGAGAAAGTTTGGATTCGAGAAAAAGGAGGCAAATGCCTGATTCTCTTTGGTTGCTCTTTATATCATCGGTTTGTTATAATTACCGTTAGTGTATTTTTTGCGAGGCGCAATCTGAACGTTTGAATGGATTCGCGTGGGAGGGAACGAACAACACATGGATCGTCGTGAAAGACAAAAAAGGATACGAAATTTTTCCATCATCGCCCACATTGACCATGGAAAGTCGACGCTGGCAGACCGCATTTTGGAGCTGACCGGTGCTTTGACTGCACGTGAGATGGAAGCCCAGTTTCTTGACACGATGGAGCTGGAAAAAGAGCGCGGGATTACAATTAAGCTGAATGCCGTGCGTTTGAACTATAAAGCAGATGACGGTGAGGAATACATTCTCCACCTGATTGACACTCCTGGGCACGTCGACTTTACGTATGAAGTATCCCGCAGTTTGGCTGCCTGTGAAGGGGCTATTCTCGTCGTGGATGCGGCACAAGGGATCGAAGCCCAGACATTGGCTAACGTGTATTTAGCGTTGGACAGCAATCTGGAGATCATTCCAGTTATTAACAAGATCGACCTGCCGAGCGCAGAGCCTGAGCGCGTGAAGCAAGAGGTTGAGGACGTGATCGGTCTGGATGCCAGCGATGCGGTTTTGACTTCTGCCAAAGCGGGTATCGGGATTAAGGAAGTACTGGAAGCTGTTGTGCAAAAAGTACCTGCTCCAGAGGGAGATCCGGATGCACCTCTCCAAGCTTTGATTTTCGACTCCTATTTTGATGCGTATCGCGGCGTTATTGCCTCCATTCGTGTCATTAACGGAACCTTGAAAAAAGGTATGAAGATCAAGATGATGGCGACAGGCAAGTCGTTCGAGGTAACCGAAATCGGTACATCGACTCCACGCCAAACACAAGTAGAAGAATTAACGGTTGGAGATGTAGGCTACGTAGCTGCTTCCATTAAAACAGTGGGAGACACCAGTGTGGGGGATACCATTACAGATGCAAATCGCCCTGCACCTGAACCGCTACCAGGTTATCGCAAAATCAACCCGATGGTTTTCTGCGGTTTGTACCCAATTGAAACGAACGAGTACAATGATTTGCGCGATGCATTGGAAAAGCTTCAGCTAAACGATGCGTCCTTGCAGTTTGAACCGGAGACTTCCCAAGCACTTGGCTTTGGTTTCCGTTGCGGTTTCTTGGGTCTTCTGCATATGGAGATCATTCAAGAGCGCATCGAACGGGAATTCAACATTAACTTGATTACGACCGCGCCGAGCGTTATTTACCGCATTACCAAAACGAACGGCGAAGTATTCGAAATCGACAACCCGTCCAAAATGCCGGAAGCGCAAAAGATCGAAATGGTCGAGGAGCCTTACGTTACGGCGACTGTTATGGTACCGAAAGAATACGTCGGTGATGTTATGCAGTTGTGCCAAGGTAAACGCGGTGAGTTTCTTGACATGCAGTATATGGGTGAGAACCGTGTGCAGCTGAAGTACGACATGCCTTTGTCGGAGATCGTTTACGATTTCTTTGACATGCTGAAGTCGGGTACAAAAGGCTACGCATCCTTTGACTACGAGCTAGGTGGGTACAAAGCATCCAAGCTGGTGAAAATGGATATTCTCCTCAACGGCGAAGTGGTGGATGCTCTGTCGTTTATCGTTCACAAAGACACGGCTTATCCTCGTGGAAAAGTCATCTGCGAAAAGCTGAAGGAATTGATTCCGCGTCAGCAATTCGAGGTGCCGATTCAAGCGACTATCGGACACAAGGTTGTTGCTCGTGAAACGATCAGTGCGTTGCGTAAAAACGTTCTTGCTAAATGTTACGGCGGGGACATTTCGCGTAAACGTAAGCTGCTCGAAAAGCAAAAAGAAGGAAAGAAGCGCATGAAGTCTGTTGGTTCCGTAGAGGTACCGCAAGAAGCATTTATGGCTGTATTGCGCATGGATGATAAGAAGTAGGCCTGACCTTGTGTCAGGTCTTTTCCATTAAAAGCGGTGGTCAAAAAGTCGGCTTTTGATCACGAAGTAGAAAAGAAAGTTGATTCGGCGTCGAAACTGGCGTTCACCTTCGAAGTCCGGTGCTCATGTAGGTCCCCTACACTCCGCTCCTCCTTCTTCAGGTTCTCGCCACTTTCTCGGTGCTGAAAAGCCGATTTTTTGACTTTTATTGAAAAAGGTTGTCAAAAAGTCGGCTTTTGATCACGAAGTCATTTATGAAAGTTGATTCGGCATCGAAACTGGCGTTCACCTTCGAAGTCCGGTGCTCATGTAGGCCCCCTACACTCCGCTCCTCCTTCTTCAGGTTCTCGCCATTTTCTCGGTGCTGAAAAGCCGATTTTTTGACTTTTATTGAAATAGGCATTCCAAAAGTCGTTATTATTAGGAGGGAAAGGGACATGATGCCACAATCGGTTTACATTCACATTCCCTTTTGTACGAATAAATGTTACTACTGTGACTTCAACTCATTTGTAACGAACAATCCGCAGCTCATTTGGGATTACTTAGACGCATTGAAAAGCGAAATGGAGATCACCTTCAGTCAGCAGCCGATCGAGCAGGTGAAAACGATTTTTGTCGGCGGAGGGACACCTACGTTTCTCGATCATGCCCAAATGCGCGCGTTTTTGGAAATGGTACAAAAGCAATTGGGCAAGTACTTGGCGGATGATATCGAGTTTTCGATGGAAGCGAATCCGGGAACGACAGACGTGGAAAAGCTGCGGATCATGCGTGAGCTGGGTGTCAATCGGCTGAGCTTTGGTGTGCAGTCCTTTGACGACGCGCTCCTAAAACGACTGGGACGAATCCATGACCAGGAAGCAGTGTATCGCAGTATCGACAATGCGAAAAAAGTAGGCTTCGACAACTTCAGCATCGACCTGATGTTTGGATTGCCGGATCAGACACTCGACATTTTCCGCCAAACATTGGACAAGGCATTTGGGCTAGGCACCACCCATTTTTCTGCGTACAGTCTCAAGGTGGAAGAGAACACGCTGTTCCACACCCTTTACCAAAAGGATCAGCTGCCACTGCCATCTGAAGAGACGGAGCTCGAGATGTACATGGTATTAATAGAAGAGATGGAGCGGCATGGGTACAAGCAGTATGAAATCAGCAATTTTGCAAAACCGGGCTTTGAGAGCAAACATAATAAAACCTATTGGCTCAATCGTGAATACTATGGGTTGGGTGCAGGTGCCCACGGCTATGTGTGCGGCCACCGACACGTGAATGCAGGCCCGCTTGCGATTTACTTGCAGAAGTGCAAGGAAGGGCTGCCGCGTGTAGAACAATTCGAGGTACCGCGCGAGGATGCCATGGAGGAACAGATGATTTTGGGACTGCGGTTGAGAGAAGGAGTTGATCTTTCGGCGTTTGCTTCCCGTTTTGGCGCAACTGTTCATGATGTTTTTGGGACAATAATAGAAGAAGAGGTAGCCAAAGGAATGCTGGAAGAACAGGACGGGTTTTTGAAGCTGACGAAGCAGGGGCTTCCGCTCGGAAATGAGGTATTTGCGCGCTTTCTCCGTTGAGGATAAAGCGAAACTCGCGAAAAATGAGATTTTTTGTCTCTGGAACTAGCTCAAGTTCGTTGACAAATCCTTCTACTATTGATACCTTAGTATATAGATTTAGCACTCGATAAGCATGAGTGCTAACAATCCAACAGGAGGCGAGCGACATCCATGTTATCAGACCGTCAACAAATGATTTTAAATGCGATTGTCGATAATTACATTCATTCTGCCGAACCTGTTGGCTCCCGAACCATTTCCAAACGGGACGACATCGGATTCTCTTCGGCAACGATCCGCAACGAGATGTCTGACTTGGAGGAGCTGGGATACTTAGAACAGCCCCACACATCGGCCGGACGTGTTCCTTCTACAAAAGGATATCGCTTCTACGTCGATAACCTGATTCAGCCTCATCTTTTGGAGGAAGCTGAGTTGGGTAAACTAAAACAGTTGTTTGCCGAACGTATTCTCCACGCAGAACAAGTGGTAGAGTACACCGCCCAAATTCTCTCTCAGTTGACAAACTACACGGCGATTGTCTTGGGTCCAGAGATTTTTGAGCATCGGTTAAAACATATTCAAATCGTTCCTCTCAATGCTGAACAGGCTGTCGCGATTGTGGTGACACATACCGGACGAGTGGAGAACAAGCTGATCGATCTTCCAGAAGGCATAGGAGCCGGGGAAATCGAGAGACTCGTCAATCTGTTGAATGCAAAGCTGACCGACGTGCCGCTATGGCAGCTTCGGCAACGTCTTTATCAAGAGATCTCCGGTGAAATGCAACGTCATACCGAGCAGTATGAAGAAATCCTTCAGCTCCTCAACAACTCGCTGACACAAGAAGAAGAACGGGTATACTTACGCGGTGCGACCAAGATCATGAACCAGCCGGAATTCCGAGACGTGGATAAGGTCAAGGATATTCTCGAGCTATTAGAGCAGCACGATCAATTGATGAATGTGATCGGCATGCAAGGTGATGGTCTCACGGTACGCATCGGCCAGGAAAACCAGCTGGACGCGATTAAGCAATGCAGTATTATTACCACTTCTTATTCGCTTGGAGGCAAGCCGGTAGGAATGGTGGGGATACTTGGTCCGACGCGGATGGAATACGGCAAGGTCATTACTGTGCTCAACCATTTGGCGGAAGGACTATCGCGCATGCTGACTTCGCAGTTTGAGAAATAAATGGAGTGAATGGCTAAACAGTCTTTTGACTGGGGAAAGCCGCCAGGAGGTAGTGACGTTGAGCGAGGAAAAAGTAACGCAAGACCCGACTCTCGAGGAAGAACAAGTAGCAAAGGATGCAGACCAAGCGGAAGCAACCGAGATGAACTGGGAGCAAGAGGCTGCTCACTGGAAGGCTCAGGCTGAGGATCACCAAAACCGCATGCTGCGCGCCATGGCTGATATGGATAACCTCCGTCGCCGTGTTCGCAAAGAGCAGGAAGATCTGGCGAAGTACGCTTCACTTAAAATCGTGGAAGAGCTTCTGCCAGTTCTCGATAACTTCGAGCGAGCACTTGCCGCTGACAAGGAATCCATGACAGTAGACTCTCTTTTAGAGGGGGTAAACATGGTATATCGTCAGATGGTCCAAGTTTTCGATAAAGAAGGCTTGGCTGCAATCGAAGCACAAGGAAAACCATTTGACCCACACATCCACCAGGCGGTTATGCAAACACAAAACCCTGAGTTTGAATCAGGCGTTGTGGTAGCCGAGCTGCAAAAAGGATATATGTTCAAAGACCGCGTCGTTCGTCCGGCGATGGTTCAAGTGAACGAGTAATTTCAAAAAACGTAAATTCACTAGACGTAAAGTGTTAGGAGGACATTTTGTATGAGTCGCGTAATCGGAATTGACTTGGGAACAACCAACTCTTGTGTAGCAGTAATGGAAGGCGGCGAGCCAGTCGTTATTGCCAATGCGGAAGGTAACCGCACCACACCATCCGTGGTAGCATTCAAAAACGGCGAGCGCATCGTTGGGGAAGCGGCAAAACGCCAAGCGATCACCAATCCAGACAATACCGTAATCTCCATCAAGCGCCACATGGGTAGCACCTATAAAGAAACGCTGGAAGGCAACCAGTACACACCTGAACAAATCTCTGCTATGATCCTGCAAAAGCTGAAAGCAGACGCTGAAGCCTACCTTGGTCAATCTGTGACGCAGGCAGTGATTACGGTTCCAGCTTACTTCAATGACAGCCAACGCCAAGCAACAAAAGATGCTGGTAAAATTGCTGGCTTGGAAGTACTGCGTATCGTGAACGAACCAACCGCGGCGGCACTTGCATACGGTATGGAGAAAACAGAAGATCAAACCGTTCTCGTATTCGACTTGGGCGGCGGAACCTTTGACGTATCCATTCTCGAATTGTCCGATGGCTTCTTCGAAGTAAAAGCGACTTCCGGAGATAACAAGCTGGGCGGAGACGACTTCGACGATGTCATCATGAACTACCTGGTGAGCGAATTCAAAAAAGAGCATGGCATCGACCTGTCCAAGGATCGCATGGCTCAACAACGTTTGAAAGATGCTGCGGAAAAAGCGAAGAAAGACCTCTCTGGTGTATTGACTACGACCATTTCCCTGCCGTTCATTACAGCAGATGCAACAGGTCCAAAGCACTTGGAGATGAACCTGACTCGTGCGAAATTCGAAGAGTTGTCTGCTGAGCTGGTTGAGCGTACAATGGGCCCAACTCGTCAAGCACTGAAAGACGCTGGTCTGACTCCAAGCGAACTGGATCGCGTTATCCTGGTGGGTGGTTCTACTCGTATCCCAGCGGTACAAGAAGCAATCAAGAAATTTACAGGAAAAGAACCACATAAAGGTGTAAACCCGGACGAAGTAGTAGCACTGGGAGCAGCTGTTCAAGCGGGCGTACTGACTGGTGACGTAAAAGACGTCGTTCTTCTCGACGTAACGCCACTGTCCCTCGGTATCGAGACATTGGGTGGCGTATTCACCAAGCTGATCGATCGTAACACGACGATCCCAACAAGCAAATCCCAAGTGTTCTCTACAGCTGCGGACAACCAAACATCTGTAGAAATTCACGTTCTCCAAGGGGAGCGTCAAATGGCAGCCGACAACAAATCGCTCGGGCGCTTCAACTTGTCCGATATCCCGCCAGCGCCACGCGGCATCCCGCAAATCGAAGTATCCTTCGATATTGACGCGAACGGTATCGTAAACGTACGTGCAAAAGACCTGGGTACAGGTAAAGAACAACGTATCACGATCACTTCTAACTCCGGTCTGTCCGACGACGAGATCGATCGCATGGTAAAAGATGCTGAGTTGAATGCAGAAGCGGACAAACAACGCAAAGAGCAAGTAGAAGTTCGCAACGAAGCAGACCAACTCGTGTTCACTACCGAGAAAACATTGAAAGAAGTAGAAGGCAAGATCGATCAGGCTGAAATCGATCGCGCTAACGCTGCGAAAGATAAAGTGAAAGCTGCTCTGGAGGGTGGCAACATCGAAGAGATCAAGACAGCGAAAGATGAACTGTCCGAGATCATCCAACAAATTTCGGTGAAGCTCTATGAGCAGGCTGCTCAAGCGCAAGCAGCACAAGGCGGCGGCGCTGAAGGTCAAGAGCCGAAGAAAGACAATGTCGTTGATGCTGACTACGAAGTGGTAGACGATAAAAAGTAACACGCTGGAATTGTGAGGGGAGAGATTTCTTCCCTCACTTCCCACGATGTGACCCATGAAAGTCAAAGTCACGGAATGCTGACTTTGACTTTTTTTCAAGTCTGTCACATGCTATGATAACAGTTGACTGTCATGGGAGTGATGTAGGAGATGAAACGTGATTTATACGAGGTTCTGGGCGTAGCAAAGGATGCGGACGCTGATGAAATCAAAAAAGCGTATCGCAAACTGGCACGTCAGTACCATCCCGATGTAAATAAAGAGGCTGACGCGGAAGAAAAGTTCAAAGAAGTTAAGGATGCGTACGACATCCTGTCCGAGCCACAAAAACGTGCGCAATATGACCGTTTTGGTCATCAAGATCCGAATCAGGGCTTCGGTGGCGGAGGTTTTGATGGATCAGGCATGGGCGGCTTCGGAGATATTTTTGATATGTTCTTCGGTGGTGGCGGCAGACGTTCGAATCCAAATGCACCTCGCAAAGGATCTGATCTGCAATTTGGCCTTAGCATTGACTTTATCGACGCGATTTTTGGAAAAGAAACGGACGTGGAAATTCCAAAAGAAGCAGAATGTGATACATGCCTTGGTTCCGGTGCAAAGCCTGGTTCCGGTGTCGATACTTGTAAGACTTGTAATGGTACAGGACAACAAGAAGTGGTGGCGAACACGCCATTCGGTCGAATCGTCAATCGCCGTGTTTGCTCGACTTGCGAAGGCAAAGGGAAAGTTGTCAAAGAAAAATGTTCAACTTGCCGTGGAAGTGGACGTGTCAAGGTACGCCGCAAAATTCATCTCAACATCCCAGCAGGTGTGGATGATGGAGCACAATTGCGCGTAACAGGCGAAGGTGAACCGGGAGCAAACGGTGGACCTCCTGGAGATTTGTACGTCGTTTTGCGCGTGAAGAGTCATGAGTTTTTTGAGCGAGAAGGAAATGATATTTACTGCGAGGTTCCGCTTACTTACGCACAGGCAGCACTTGGAGATGAGATCGAAGTGCCGACTGTCGATGGTCGCGTGAAGTTGAAGATCCCGGCGGGTACCCAAACAGAAACATTCTTCCGCTTGCGTGGAAAAGGTGTTCCGCATTTGCGTGGAAACGGCCGCGGTGATCAGCATGTGAAAGTGCGCGTCATTACGCCGACCAAGCTGAGCGATAAACAAAAGGAATTGTTGCGTGAGCTCGCCGAACTGTCTGGAGAAAAGCCAGGACAGCATGGAGGAGAAGACGAAAGCTTTTTCGAAAAAATGAAACGGGCATTCCGCGGCGAGTAATCCGTCGCGGTTTTGTCCGCTTTTTGCCTAAAGTTTCATGTAGCGAAGTCGATTAAATGAAAAGCCCGAATGGGAGCTTATGTGGGGAGTGGTAGATTCGTGAAATGGTCAGAAATCAGTATCCATACTACAGCGGAGGCTACGGAGGCGGTGTCAAGCCTCTTGTATGAATTGGGTGCAAATGGTGTCGTAATTGAAGACCCGGAGGTGCTCTATCGTGAGTGGGATACCCCTTTTGGCGAAATCTACCAGCTTTCTCCTGATGATTTTCCGGCCGAGGGCGTATTCGTTAAAGCATACCTGCCGGTTGACAGCAGCGAACTGCTAGACGTTGTAGAAGAGCTAAAAGAGCAATTGGCGCAGTTGATCGAGTACGGTTTGGACATCGGCAAGGCATCGATTGCTGTAAACGATGTCCATGAAGATGAATGGGCCCACGCCTGGAAAAAATACTA
Organism: Brevibacillus brevis; assembly: GCF_022026395.1. Lineage (NCBI taxonomy): Bacteria > Bacillati > Bacillota > Bacilli > Caryophanales > Paenibacillaceae > Brevibacillus > Brevibacillus brevis. The sequence goes on from NZ_CP041767.1 coordinate 2,145,906, forward strand.
CAAACCGGTTCATGTGTCTGAACGCATGACCATCAAACCAGTATGGGAAGAATACGTGCCAAAGCATCCAGATGAGATCATTATTGAGATGGACCCAGGCATGGCTTTTGGAACAGGTACACATCCGACGACCATTCTTTGTCTGCGTGCACTTGAGAAGTATCTTACCAAAGGCGATCAGGTGTATGATGTTGGGACAGGCACAGCTATTTTGAGTATTGCTGCCATCAAGCTCGGAGCAAAAGATGTGCTGGCGATGGATTTGGATGAAGTAGCCGTTCGTTCTGCGCAGGCCAATACCGAACTGAATGGTGTGCACGAGCATATTAATGTGAGACAAAACAACTTGCTTGACGGCATCGAGGAGCAGGTAGAAGTGGTCGTGGCCAACATTTTGGCAGAGGTCATCGTGCGTTTCACCGACGATGTATTTCGCGTGTTGAAGCCAGGTGGAACCTTCATCTCGTCGGGTATTATTGCTGCACGCGAAGCGGATGTGAAAGCGGCGTTGGCGGCTTCAGGCCTTGAGGTCGTGGAAACCATTTTCATCGATGACTGGGTAGCAATTGTAGCAAAAAAACGATAGAATAGTGGGGTTGGCGAGATGCAACGATATTTTGTCGAGCCACATTCCTTTACTGAGAATGAGCTAACGATTGTCGGAGACGATGTACACCATATCGTAAATGTAATGCGTGCTCGGGAAGGCGAAGAAATCATTGTTTCTGATGGAGCGGGCAGGTCTGCAAGAGCCAAGCTGGTCTATCTTTCTGCCAAGGAAGTACGGGCAGAAGTAGTGGAAATGCTTCAAGAAGAACGAGAATTGCCGATCCGGGTCACAATTGGTCAGGGGCTTCCAAAAGGCGAGAAGCTGGAGTGGATTTTGCAAAAGGGGACGGAACTTGGGGCGTACTCCTTTTTCCCGTTTTCTTCTGAGCGAACCATTGTAAAGCTAGACGCCAAAAAAGAAGCGAAAAAACTGGAGCGTTGGCGCAAAATTGTCAAGGAGGCTGCTGAACAGTCTCATCGTGCTGTTTTGCCAGAACTTTTATCTCCTGTTTCATTTCGTGAGATACTTGAAGCTGGCCAATCGTATACGCATTGCGCAATTGCCTATGAAAAAGAAGGCAGTACCACGATTCATCACGTGCTAGAAGAGATGACTGCGGGAGATTCACTTCTCGTCCTCGTTGGACCGGAGGGAGGCTTCTCTCCAGAGGAAGTGGCTCAGGCAGAGAGCAAAGGGTTCCTGACGGTTTCCCTCGGCCCGCGTATTTTGCGCACGGAAACAGCAAGCCAGTACGTCTTGGCCTGCGCTTCCTATCAATTTGAACGAAAGGCTTCATCACTTCGCTAAGGATGAGCAGGAACGAAACGGTTATGATCGTTTCGTTGACCGCAAGCGGTCGCATCCACTTTTATGAAAAACGTTGAGACGTTTTTCACGGAAAAGGAGGAATGGCAATGTCTACCGTTGCTTTTCATACATTAGGCTGCAAAGTAAACAGCTATGAGACAGAGGCCATCTGGCAATTGTTCAAGGCAGACGGCTATGAGAGAGTCGACTTTGAACAAGATGATGCAGATGTTTATGTGATTAATACTTGTACGGTTACGAACACCGGAGATAAGAAGAGCCGCCAAGTGATTCGTCGTGCGATTCGCCGGAATCCTGAGGCGATCGTAGCCGTAACTGGCTGCTATGCGCAAACCTCTCCAAGTGAGATTGCGCAAATTCCCGGTGTAGATATCGTAGTTGGTACACAAGGACGCGAGAAGCTGATCGAGTACGTGGATCAAATTCGTGCAGAACGCAAGCCGATCAACGCAGTGGGCAACATTATGAAAGCTCGCGAATTCGAAGAGCTGGATGTTCCTAACTTCACGGATCGCACACGTGCTTCCCTTAAGATTCAAGAAGGCTGCAACAACTTTTGTACGTTTTGTATTATTCCGTGGGCACGCGGTCTGATGCGTTCCCGCAAACCGGAAAGCGTCGTCGAACAGGCCCAAAAGCTGGTGGAAGCGGGCTATCTGGAAATCGTTTTAACTGGGATTCATACAGGTGGTTACGGCGAGGATCTGGAAGACTACAATTTGGCCAAGCTGTTGCTTGACCTTCACCAAGTGGAGGGACTCAAGCGCATCCGCATCAGTTCAATCGAAGCGAGCCAAATCACCGATGAAGTGATCGAGGTCATCAACAACTCCGATCGAGTCGTGCGCCATCTGCATGTACCGCTGCAAGCGGGCGATGATGAAGTGTTGAAGCGCATGCGCCGCAAGTATACCACTGCTGAGTTTTACGAAAGAATGGTCAAAGTACGCGAAGCATTGCCAGGAGCAGCGATTACAACAGACGTTATCGTAGGCTTCCCGGGTGAGACCGAAGAGCAATTCTGGAACGGATACGAGTTTATGAAGAAAATCGGTTTTGCCGAGATGCACGTATTCCCGTATTCTATGCGTACAGGTACACCAGCAGCGCGTATGACGGATCAAATTCCGGAAGAGGAAAAGAACGAGCGCGTAGCGAAGCTTCTGGAGCTCAATCAGGAATTGACCTTGGCATACTCCAAAAAATTCGTAGGAGATGTACTGGAAGTCATTCCGGAGCGTCCGTTTAAAGAAGCACCAGATAGCGGTCTTCTGATGGGCTATTCGGACAACTACCTGAACGTCGTCTTCCCTGGCGATGAGAGCATGATCGGCAAGATTTGCAAGGTCAGACTGGATGAACCAGGCTCGGAATACTGCAAAGGAACTTTTGTTCGTGTAGTGGAAACAGAGGCGCTGCCTTACCTGAAGGAGCGAGCTATATGAGGGAGATATCGGCAGGAGGCGTTGTATATCAGAAGCAAGACACAGAGTACATGCTCCTATTGATTGAAGACCGCTATGGCAAAGTAACACTCGCAAAAGGGAAGCAGGAGATGGGCGAGACCATCGAAGAAACGGCTCTGCGCGAGGTTTTGGAAGAAACAGGCGTAGCAGGACGCTTGGGGTCCAAGCTCGATATGATCACCTACGTGTATACGCATCCGGTAACGGGCGAATCCATCGACAAAGAAGTCCATTATTATTTGGTGGAAGCCTACAACACAGAGATCACCGTCCAGCTAGAAGAAATCAATGATGTTCATTGGCATTCTGCAAAGGAAGCATGGGATTTGCAGCTGCAACGAGGATACCGTAACAATGACAGCATTTTTCGCCTTGCATTCGAACAATTAGGGATAGAGGTGTAGTTCTATGAACATGAACAAATATATCGACCACACGCTGTTGAAGCCTGATGCTACACAAGAGATGATTGACAAGCTGTGCGCTGAAGCAAGAGAGCACGACTTCATGTCTGTTTGCGTAAACCCTTATTGGGTAAAACGCTCTGCTGAACTCTTGGCAGGCTCCGATGTGAAAGTGTGCACAGTTATCGGATTCCCTCTGGGAGCGAGCACGATTGAGTCCAAAGCAGCCGAAACCCGCGATGCGATTGCAAACGGAGCGACTGAGGTAGATATGGTACTGAACGTAGGTGCCTTGAAATCCGGCGACCTGGAAACTGTCAAAAAAGACATCGTTGCTGTGAAGCAAGCTGCTGGCGATATTCTCTTGAAAGTGATTCTGGAAACTTGCCTCTTGACCGAAGAAGAAAAAGTAGTTGCGTGCAAGCTCTCCGTAGAGGCTGGTGCTGATTACGTAAAAACCTCCACAGGATTCTCAACAGGTGGAGCAACGGTTGAAGATATCGCCCTGATGCGTAAAACCGTAGGACCAAATGTAGGCGTAAAAGCGTCTGGTGGCGTTCGTGACGGCGAGACAGCAGTTGCGATGATCGAAGCAGGCGCGAGCCGTATCGGTACGAGCTCCGGTGTTTCCATTGTAACTGGAGCAAAAACAACAGGCAGCGGATACTAATACGAAAGAAAGCCTGGCCGAGGTAAGGCCGGGCTTTTTCCGTCCTGCATGCTGATGTTCCTATAGAGAGAGGATAGGGAGCGGGGAGGAGATTAGCAAAATGAAATTTGTTAAAGGAATCGTCATCCTGTTGGCTTTTTATGGGGTAGGCGTAGCTGCGAGCAAATGGCTGCATATTCCCCTGCCCGGTAACCTGGTGGGAATGCTGCTGTTAACACTGGGACTGTGTATGGGATGGATACGAATGGACTGGGTAGAACAAGCGGGTACTTTTTTAATTAGACATATGTTGCTCTTTTTCGTACCGATCATCGTCGGAGTTGCTTCCTATTTAAACGTATTCACGCAAAACCCATTGCCAATCATACTATCGATGGTTCTCGGTCCTTTGCTCGTCATGCTTGTAACTGGCGTGGTTGTGCAATGGTATTTGAAGCATCATAAACAAAAATCAGAATCGTCCTTGCCGCAAGAGGGGAGGACTCTGGATGCTTAGTCAATTTTTCGCCATTTTGGTATCGATAGCAGGGTACAAAGGCGCAACCATGATCAACGCTCGATTCCAACGGTTGCAGCCTCTTTTGGTGGCTGTGATCTTGGTCTGGACCATGTGGTGGGCGTTTAGCGGCGATTGGGAGGCGTTTGCTGCAGGAGGATCGTGGATTTCCTTTTGGCTCGGTCCTGCCACGGTGGCACTCGCTATTCCGCTGGCTAAACAGATCAAGGAGTTTGCCCATATTTGGCGCGGTGTTTTGCTTGGTGTATGTGCAGGCTGTGCAGTTGCGATCTTTGTCGTTATGGGGGTTCATTGGTGTTTGGGTTCAGATGAGCTCGTATACAAAAGCATGCTCAGTAAATCCGTGACGACCCCGATTGCGTTGGAGCTAAGTCGTTCCATAGGTGGGGAACCTGCACTTGCAGCCTTTTTTACCGCATTAACGGGGATGGTCGGTGTCATGCTTGCCCGTCCTGTTCTCAAATGGGGAAAAATTACCGATGATTGGGCAATCGGGATCGCCATCGGTACGAGTGCACATGCCATTGGTACGGCCAGCTTAAACCGCGTTTCTCCTGTTCAAACGGCAGCGTCCAGTGTCGCAATGATCGTGGCGGGTGTTATTACTTCCATCTACTTGATACCATTTTCTTTCTAATAGTGAGGTCAGTAGGACGACGCTTATCGGGGATCAGCCATTGAATAAACCGGGCTATTTGCGGGACGAATGGCAGCGCGACCAGGGAGCAGACGAGATTGAAGATCGTCTGCGAATGGGCGATCTGCATAGAAGGACTATCCGTTAAAAATGCACTAACGAGGGCAAGCTGGGAAAGAAACGGTAAAAAAACAATCGCGCCTGCGACGTTGAAGAGCGTATGGCACCATGCGACCTGCTTGGATGCCGTATTCGTCCCAATAGCAGCAATGACAGCGGTAAAGCAAGTTCCGACATTCGCGCCCAATACGATGGCAAGTGCCGTTTCCATCGAAAGAATTTGATGACTGAGCAGGCCCATCGTGATCACGGTCGTAGCGGAACCGCTATGAATGAGAGCGGTGAAAATAATCCCGGTAATCAAACCGATCCAGATGGAATGGCTGCTCTCCAGAAAAAGCGATCGAAACGTCTCAGACTGCTCCAGAGGCTTCGCCATGACTTTTAATGTATCGATTCCAAGGAAGATCAGTCCGAAGCCGGCGACGACGAGACCAATGCAACGAATATTGCGGCGCGGCATCAGCCAAAGAGCGACTCCGATGAGAAGCATGGGGATGGCAAAAGACTCAAGCTTGAGCGCAACCAGCTCCGTTGTCACAGTCGTGCCCAGATTGGTTCCCAATATGATGCCGACGGTTTGTGTGAACTGAATGATGCCTGCATTCGTCAACCCAATCGTCAGGACGGTTACCGCACTGGAGCTTTGCAAGACAAAAGTAGCGAGTAGACCAACCCAGAAGCTATGGAGTGGGGTACGAGTAAAGCGCCCCATCCATTCTTCCATTTTTTTGCCGGCAAGGTTTTGAAAGCCGGAGCGCATGGCATACATACCGAAAAGAAAAAACGTGAGCCCAAAGGTAAAAGGGGCGAGGATGGAGACTATCACAAGATACGTTCCTCCCTGTCCATTTTTAGCAAGTTACTATACGCTATGCCTGTACAAGGGCAAGCATGACAAGAGGAGGAATAGCTGCATGGCACGTGTGCTATTGAATCAACATCGGAAAAAGCGGCTAGAAGTTGGACATCCGTGGATTTTTCAATCAGAGGTATTAGAAATTCAAGGGGATGTAGAGCCAGGTGAAATCGTCGAGGTCACGAATCACAAAGGACATTTTTTGGCAAAGGGCTACATCAATCCAGCTTCACAAATGATCGTGCGCATTTTGAGCTACGACCAAAAGGAAGAGATCAACTACGACTTTTTCTTGCGCAAAATCAAGGAAGCGGCAGAATTCCGGACGAGATTTGTGGACAATCCGCGGGCTTGCCGTGTCATTTACGGGGAAGCTGACTTTTTGCCAGGATTGATCGTTGATCGCTACGAAGATACATTGGTTGTCCAAGTCCTCTCATTGGGGATAGAGAAGCGCATCGATTGGATTCGGGATGCATTGGTAGAGGTATTTGCACCGACCGGTATTTATTTGCGCAATGATGTGCCTGTCCGTGAACTGGAAGGGCTGACACAGGGCAAAGAAGTCCTGTACGGAGAGTGTCCGCGTGAGGTTTTGATCGAAGAAAACGGATTGAAATACTATGTGGATATCGTAGAGGGGCAAAAGACAGGCTTTTTCTATGATCAGCGGGAAAACCGTGCCTCCATCGCGCCTTTGATGAAGGGCTGGGGCGAAAAGCACGGCATTTCCCTGACGAGCATGGAAGTAGACGGCGAGACAAAGCAGATGCCTGTAGACAAGCGCGGTAAAGTCGTCAAAAATCCGTTTTGGGATGGCGCTGAGGTATTGGAATGCTTTACTCATACCGGTTCCTTTACGCTGAATGCTTGCAAGCACGGTGCGAAAAAAGTGACGGCCCTCGATATTTCCGATCACGCCATCGAAACAGCGAAGCGTAACATTACACTCAATGGCTTTTTGCATCGAGTTGATTTTGTGGTGGCCAATGCATTTGATTACTTGCGTGAAAATGTAGAGGCAGGCAAAAGCTGGGATGTGGTGATTCTTGACCCGCCAGCGTTCGCGAAATCGCGTGGAGCAGTGAAAGGCGCTTGCCGCGGTTACAAGGACATTAACTTAAACGGAATGAAGCTCGTTCGTCCGGGCGGATTTCTCGTTACCGCGTCTTGCTCGTACCATATGTCACCTGAGCTGTTCTTGCAAACGATCCAAGAAGCAGCGGTCGATGCGAAAAAGATATTGCGTCTGATTGAATGGCGAGGCGCGGGCAAGGATCATCCGCAAATCAGTGGGGCTGATGAGGCTCATTACTTGAAATTTGCCATCTTTGAAGTGAGAGATCGTCGATAGAGAAAAAGAAAAACAGCGTCCGCTTAAGAACGGCGCTGTTTTTCTTTTTGGCTTTCAGTCTGATTTAGGACTTTGGTTTTTCGAAAATCAATTCGAAGTATTTGGCCATACCGTCGCCCCCGATGCTTGGCGCAAAAATTTGCACCAAACGCCAGCCTTCCTTGGCGTGCTCGTGGACAACGGTCTGATAATCTTCTTTTGGTTGGCGTCGAAAAGAGGACAGCTCAACTCGGACGAATTTGTATTCAAACATGTTCTTTCCCCCCGCTTGTATCGTCTCTCTTTTTATACGCGCGACGTGCGGAAAGAGTTGCACAAAGAATGTGAATCATTTCGAATAAAGAAATAAGTGCTCATGACAATTGCTTGTCATTTTTTACACGCCTGACGAGATCGAGAGCCTGCTTGAACCCCAGTTCTTTGCCTAAAAAGACTTGTCCTTCGGCGGGGGTAGAAGCGCGGGCCTGGCTTAAGTTTTGAAGCTCGTGGGTCAAGAGATGCTCGACCAGATATAGCTGTACCTGACCAATTTCCCGTTCGCTTTTCCGATCACGCTCCTTGAACTTTGCCCGCTGCTGACTTTCCTCCACATACTTGTCGATATCATCCTCTAAAAAATGTGAGGCATTGGAGATGATATGGCGGTAGTCATCCGTCTTAGAGGGAATGGTACGGATGGTGTGACCGAGATGGGCGAGGAGAAATTTGTTCAAGACGATTGGGTCACGGGTGTAGTTGTTATGCAGCAGGGAGTATTCCCCCAAGAATGAACCGCTGTCCTTATCATAGCTGTGCAATAACGTGTAAGAAGCGCAGTACGTGCAGTACAGTAAATAATCTCTCATGGAAATCCCTCCAAAAAATAGCTCCATGACAGGAATTTTATTTATATGGTATGAGAAAAAACGTGAGCAGGTGATACTTGCTTCTCTTGTTTTTGGCGTTTGGTTTGTGTATGCTAAATGACGGGCTCGGCCCGGTAAATAGAGCAGATGTTGGGCTTTTGCATAGCATAGGAGAGAGTAGAAACTGGGTAGACTCTCCGGGTATCGTACGGAGGGGAAAGGAGCATGACACAGATGGGAAATCAAAAGATTCGACTGGGCATTATTTATGGAGGAAAATCCTCAGAGCATGAAGTTTCATTGCGTACGGCCATGTCCATTATGCAGGCTGTAGATGCAAATAAATATGAGGTAACCCCTGTGTACGTTCAATTGGATGGCTCTTGGGTGACTGGAGAAACACTGGCAGGTCAACTGCCGGATAAGATCGAAGCGTTGCGCTTATCAGCAAAAACACCAGCGATTACCGAGGCAGCAGAGACAGGGCAAGAGCTGGCAGTAACAAGCAAGTCGGGGTCGCTGTTTGCCATGAATGAGCAAATGGATGTTGTTTTCCCTGTGGTTCACGGACCATTTGGGGAAGATGGGACGATTCAGGGGCTGCTGGAATTGGCGAATATCCCGTACGTGGGAACCGGAGTAATGGCTTCCGCTGTCGGAATGGATAAATGGATGATGAAGACCGTCTTTGCACAGGCTGGACTTCCGCAAGTGAAATATGTAGGCTTGCTGCGCTCGCAATGGGAAAAAGGCCAGGACGATGTCATGGATCGGATCGAGCGTGAACTCGGCTATCCGTGTTTCGTCAAACCGGCGAATATGGGCTCCAGCGTAGGGATTAACAAAGCGAAAAATCGTGAGGAGCTCAAGCACGCATTAGATGTCGCTGCCAAATTCGACCGCAGATTGATTGTGGAAGAGTTCGTTCAAGTCCGTGAGTTGGAGATTGGCGTTTTGGGGAATGAAGAGCTGATGACTTCTGTCGTTGGGGAAGTCATTGCCGCTAAAGAATTTTACGATTACGAAGCCAAGTACAAGGGGGCGGGAACAGAGCTCTCCATTCCTGCCATCGTTCCCGAGCATGTATCCGAACAAATTGCGGATATTGCCAAGCAGGCATTCCAAGCACTCGATGGCTCTGGCCTTTCTCGCGTAGACTTTTTCTGGGATGAGAAAAACGACAAGCTCTATATCAACGAAGTGAATACGATGCCAGGCTTTACGCCGTTTAGCATGTATCCAATGCTTTTCCAAGCAGCGGGTGTGAGCTACAGCGAGCTGATCGATCGTCTGGTGCAACTCGCTATCGATCGACATGCAGATAAAGGTCGCAACGTCGTAGATGCGGAAGAGTTGGATTAATCATGAGAAAAAAGATGCTGATAAATCGGCATCTTTTTTCTTTTTATGTAGGAGGGAGGAACTAATTTCGGTCAGCGCATCTCTTTGAATTGTATAAGACGAATTTTATTGCTTGAAATGAGAATGATAATCGTTTACATTATACATGGGACGTTTTACCAGTTATGTAAGTTGCAATGCTTGAAATAAAAAATTGGATCAAGCAAGAGGAGAGGTAACATGTTCGTAGTCAAGCATATCGCAGAGCATGCAACGATGCAGAGCTTTCTCAATTGTTATCTCCGAGAAACAGGTAGGGGCGAGTGGATCAATCGGAAAGACGAGATTACGAAGCAGCTAACGAAAATCATACAGCCGAGTACAACAGGTACGTACCTTCATTGCGAACTCCCGCATCAGGGGATTTCCCTCTATGTCGGTGTCAAATATCATTCGGTGACAGGCAGGCATCTGTTTCATTATCCAGCTTGCTATCGAAGTGGTGACTGTACTCGATTCGTCAAAGCGGACTATTTGACATTAGCGGTTCTTTTGATTAAAGAGCTAACGCTTCAGCATGGGGAAAATGCAGTTCCAGATGAATTGGTCTTGCGTATGATTCAAAGCTGCCAAAGCATTGAGAAGTTTGTTCGGACTCGCCAAAGTAATGCGGAGATTTTATATGGCGTAGAACAAAGCTTCATCGAAGCAGAACAGGCACTTTTGTTCGGTCACTTGTTTCATCCAACCCCGAAGAGTCAGCAAGGAATTCCTGATGCCAAGCAAGCGTTGTATGCACCGGAGTGTTGCGGGAAGTTTCAACTCCACCTGTTTGCTGCCCATCCGTCGATTGTTCACGAAAAATCTGGACTAACAAAATCCGCTACGCAATTACTGAAGGATGAGTTTCCTTCGATATCTGATGTCGATCCGTCATTTTCAATCGTCCCGATTCATCCGCTTCAAGCAGAATGGTTGCTCGAACAGGTAGCCGTACAATCCTTGATCGGGAAAGGGTTGCTTCTATACCTGGGGCCAACGGGTGAGGAGTATATGGCGACATCTTCTCTTCGAACGGTTTATCATCCTGAGAAGAAATACATGCTCAAGCTGTCCGTCCCAATCAAAGTTACGAATTCATTACGGATCAACAAGTTAAGTGAGATGGAGATCGGTTTAGAGGCGAAGCAACTTTTTGAAACAGGGATCGGTGAAGTGAGTCACAAGTATCCAGGCTTTGGCTTTATCTCTGATCCGGCTTACATCACGATCACGTTGGATCAGGCGAAAGAATCCGGATTTGAAGTGATCCTGCGTGATAATCCCTTTATGGGGAGGAATGCAGAGCAAGTCACGCAAATCGCGGCACTCGTTCAAGATCCACTTCCCGGTTACAAGAGTAGGTTGGCAACGATCATTCACCATCTGGCACAAAAAGAAGGGAAGTCACAGGAAGTAGTTAGTTTGGAATGGTTTAAGCGGTATGTAGATATTTCTTTGAAGCCAATGGTATGGCTTTATCTAAAATACGGAATCGGCTTGGAAGCCCATCAACAGAATAGTGTTGTCATGCTTAAAGACGGATACCCCGATCAGTTCTTTTATCGTGATAATCAAGGCTACTATTTCTCAGAATCGATGCAAGAAGTATTAGAGGCAGAATTGCCTGGGGTTGGCAAGGCGAGCAGGAACATTTACAAAGACAATCTAGTAGATGAGCGAATCACTTATTACATGATTTTTAACCATATGTTTGGACTCATTAATGGATTTGGAACGGAAGGATTAATTGACGAACAAATCTTATTGGCAGAGATGCATGAGGTTTTGACGGAGTTTTTACCGATGAATCGAGAGGCGTCGAAGTTTCTGGAGAATCTACTCACGCGCGAACAGCTTCCGTGTAAGGCGAATTTGCTCACGCGCTTCTATGATTTGGATGAATTAACCCAACCGGAAGAGAGATCATCTGTTTTTGTTTACATAGATAATCCTTTAGCAAAAGTAAAACAGACGGAAAAGGCAGGGCTGCATGCTTTTGGATAGCTTACTAGCATCTAGCTTGAAGAGACTTGGAGGATAACGTATGGAGTTAACAATACAAGATTTCTCGATTGAAGAGGCACTTCACTCGCCCCAGTACGTGCAGGTGAGAAGACGGGTGTTTCGACAATGCATCGAGTCTTTATTATATGAGGGAATTTTGATCCCTGAGACCCTTCAAGAGGGGGACGAAACGATTTACACCCTGCATGGGTTTGATGAGGGTGAACTGCCTGTTCGCTATCTTTGCCGAGGGCGGAAAAGTGCCAGTTTTGGGCTTGTTCGTTTAGGGAAGGACCCCGTTACCCGTGTTGTTTACGATCAAAACGGGGTTGAAAAGCAAGAATCTGAAGCGGTATCCCTCACTCGTTTTTTAGTGGAAGTCTTTCGAACGAACACGGTAGATGAACAAAGACTGAAGCTATTTGCCAATGACTTGGAACAAACGCTGTTAAAGGATACATTGTCCCAATACTATCGGATACAAAATGATATTCGGATGCAGGGCAAATCGTACGATGAGCTGGAAGGTGATCTGATGGATGGTCACCCTTACCATCCTAGCTATAAATCACGTGTTGGCTTTACCTATGTAGATCATTTTGCCTATGGTCCTGAATTTAAGCAGGAAGTTCATTTTCTTTGGTTAGCAATACATAAGCAATATTCTCAAGTATCCATTGATCAAGGAAGGAATTTCGATGACCTTCTTTTGGATGAAATAGGGCGAGAGCAAAAAGAAGCCTTTCAACAAATCATCGTCAATCATGGATGCGATCCTGATCAGTATGCCTTCGTGCCTGTCCACCCGTGGCAGTGGCGCAATCATATCGTGCCTGGGTTCCAAGACGATATCCATCGCAAACAGATCATTGTGCTAGGTGCAGGCTCTGATGGTCATCGTCCACAACAATCCATCCGCACATTTGCTAACAAAAGTAATCCGCATAAACCGTATCTGAAACTCTCGATGAACGTAGTGAATACTTCAGCTCCACGTCATCTCACGCCGCACTCACTGGCTAGTGCCCCCATTGTTTCGAGGTGGCTCAAGGGGATTACGGACGCAGATGCCTATTTGCGAGATGTGCAAAAGGTGATCATGCTCCAGGAGTTTGCGGCAGTGGCATACGATCCTCCACCTGCTTCTGAACTAGTGGAAATGGTTACATTCGGGGTAATTGGGTGCATGTGGAGAGAAAGTCTCATCCCTCATCTCGAAGCCGGAGAAGAGGCGGTTCCTTATAACGCATTAGCGGCAGTAGAGGTGGATGGGATGCCATTCATTGACCCTTGGGTTCGTAAGCAAGGGCTAGAAAATTGGCTTGTGCGATTATTGGAAAGCAGTGTATTGCCAGTCGTTCATATTCTTGTGAAACACGGAATTGCAATGGAAACCCACGCGCAGAATATGGTCTTGGTGCATCGGGATGGTGTCCCTACTCGGGTGGCATTGAAGGATTTTCATGAAGATTTGATTTTTTGCCAACCGTTCTTGAGTGAGCCAGACAAATGCCCGAACTTCGCGGAAGTGCACGAATATTACGCAACAAAACCCGATGATGTGATGTTTCACATGAATCAAACATCAACAGTCAGGGATTTGACATTGGAGACTTTATTTATGATCAATCTGGGGCAACTTGCACGGCTATTAGAGGAGCATTACAGCTATGCCGAAGAGAACTTCTGGGAGATGGCCGTTCAGGTATTGGAGGGTCACCAACAACGATTCCCGGAATTGGCGGAGCGATTTAAGCGATTTGATCTGTTTGTTCCAATCGTGCAAGTAGAGAAATTGACCAAGAAAAAGCTATATACAACAAACGAGAACTATCATTTACATGAAGTTCCCAATCCTTTGTTCGAGGCAAGGAAAAGGCTTCATTCCATGGCTGTGGGAGGTTACTAGCATGTTCATTGTAAATCAAAACGAGATTTCTGTGCATGAATTGGAGAGACATAAGCAAGGGTTCGAAAGCATGGATCATTTTCGGCAGCCAGAAGGAAAGAGGTATGCAGTCTGCTTGGCTGACCCACTTGACGTGATTAGTCTTGTTCAATATTTACGTGAGCATAATGGCTCGGTGTTGTTAATCCATGGGGAAACCCCGATGGAAACAGCCTATCAAATGGCAGTCAAGGCAAGATGTTATGGACTTGTCTATCAGGAGACGAAGCACTTCATGTCCATCACGGATAAACAACAGAGCGAAAAACCATCGCTCTACCAATATAGCTCAGGTACGACGGGAGACGCGAAGCTAATCGGAAGAAGCTGGGATGATATCCAAACAGAAATTCATGCTTACAACCAGTTATTCCAAGGTGAGGAAGCGTTAACCCCGATCGTGCTGGCATCTGTGACACATTCGTATGGATTGATATGTGGAGTATTGGCAGCCCTGGAACGGGGAAGTAAGCCTTCGATTGTGACGCACAAAAATCCGAAGTTTGCTTTGCAAGTGATTCAAGATACTCCCCAGCATATTGTTTATGGTCTGCCAGTCTTTTATCACATCTTATCCAGCTTTACGCGAGAGCAGGTACGCTTTCACCGGTTAATGACATCAGGAGCCCCCATGCCAGAAGGCTTGTTTCTAAAGCTGCAAGGCATGAGCGACATCTTGATGCAACAATATGGTTGCTCTGAGGCGGGGTGCGTCAGTATGAGCAAACAGATGCGGTCGCATACAGATCTGGGGGTTCCCCTTTCCCATGTAACCATGACAACAGGCGAAAAGGAAGACCAACCTGATGAAATTAAGATTTGGAATGGACAGAACGAAATAGCGACGCAGGATTTAGGTTTTTGGACAGGAGAAGGACACATTCAATTTGTATCAAGGATGGATGATGTAATAAACGTCTCTGGCTTAAAGGTATTTCCTTTAGAGGTCGAGGATGTCATTTTGAAAATGAATGGGACAAAAGAAGTGGTCGTGTATCGTGGACGTCATCCAGTCATGGGAGAGATTGTGAAGGCGCAGGTTATTACAGAGGGAGGAACGACTCCTGAACAAATCAGGGAATGGTGCCAAGATCGTTTGCCAGGCTATAAAGTCCCATTTGACATCCAATGTGTGACGAGCATTCCTAAGACAGCCACCGGAAAAATCAGCCGTCGATTAGTAGAAATGGAGACGATCAGCAAATGACACGAACAGAAAGAATCGAGCAAATTCATACGATCATGACCGAAAAATTAAAATTATCGCATATCGTCACGCTAGAGGAGTCCATGCGATTGAATGAGGATCTACATATTGATTCGATCATGCTATTGCAACTGATTGTGTATATCGAGGAAGATTTGAAATTGGTCGTACCTGCTCATGAGTTGGATCCACGAATCTTCCAAACGGTCGGATCACTGCTTACTTTTGTTGAACAGCTGGAACCGCAGCATGTAGCGAATTAGCGTCTATACAAACATCGAGTGGGGGATACAGAATGGTTAAGGTTCATTGCATTATTTCATGCCTATGCGAAGTGATAAAGCGCCGCACAAAAATTGATTATCGTCCCTATTATTTTGGCATATGGGATGCCGAGTACTCCATTACGGATCAAGGTGTGGTCACCTATTACATTGATAACCATGAGGAGATCATCAAGGGATATGAGCGACTTTTCCGAGCGAAAGTAACGGAATGGTATGATCATTCCCGAGATAAAGCCTCCAATTTGGACATGTTCTTAGAGTTAATTGATAAGCGTACCGAGGATCAGTTTGTCCTTGTTCAGATAGACATGTCGCTGGTTCCAGAACGAGATAATAAATTTGCATTGAAGCCATTCCCGCATTTTTTGATGATTTCAAAGACGGAGAATGAAGATGAGTGGTTTATGTTTGACCCGGATTTTCGTTGGGAGGGCAATGTGAGGAAGGAGACGGTGATCAAAGCCTTCTTGGAAAATCCGTTTGGTGGCGGGTTTATGGTGGATGCGAGTGAAATTAAGGAACCAACCTATGAAATGATCCATGACTATTTCTACGACACACTCAAGCGTGATCATAACCCATTTACCCTTGAGTTGAAGCAATTGATTACAGACATGGCAGAAGGGCGCAATGGATACAACTTGGACATGTTGCTTGCGGCAGTGACTCAGGTAAAAGTGATTGCGATCCGTAAATACAGCTACGAGTATGCATTTCTCTATCTGCAAGATTACCTGCAATACCATCGTGATGAGTTTTTGCGTATCGCCTATAAAGTGGAGGACATCTACCAAGGGTTTACAACAGCTCAGTACTTGTCTGTCAAAATGGCGATGACCAAGAATCTGGCGTTGTTTCCTCCGATTATCGAGGCGTTAGAAGAGATTGATCTGATTGAACTTGAAGTGAAAAAAGAGCTGGAACGTCAGTTTGTACTGTGGACCCAAATGGATAAAAGTCTCGTCACTGTAGACGAAAAAGGGTGGAGGTAAAGATCAAATGAAACTCTCATTGTGCACAATTACTTTTCGCCACCATTTGATTTCGTTTGAACAGATTGTTCGGTTTGCTCATCGTCATCATTTTGATGGAATCGAGTTATGGGGAACCCACGCTCAACATCTGTACGATCATGATCGATTAGAGATGGAGGAGCAGGTAAGGTCGGTCAGGGATCAGGGCATGAGTATCTCCATGCTTAGCGATTATCTGGATATTGCTACTTCGTCAGGATTTCAGCGTACGCTGGAAAAAGCAAAAAGACTCATTTCACTGGCAAATTGGCTACATGTGAAGCAAATCAGGACGTTTGCCGGACAGAAGGCAAGTCAAGAAGTTGGGCCAGAAGAGCGTGCAGGCTATGTGCATCATTTGCAAATCTTATGTAAGATGTGTCAAGAGCACGGGATTCAGCTTTTGGTCGAAACACATCCGAACACGCTTACAGATTCGCTGAGTTCTACACTTGCTTTGTTGCGGGAAGTCAATCATCCTGCACTAAAAGTGAATCTTGATTTTCTTCATGTCTGGGAATCCGGTGCTGATCCGATCGATGCGTACGAGCAATTGAAACCGTGGGTAGCCCATTATCATTTGAAAAATATTTCTTCATCGAATCATCTGCCGGTATTCGCTCCGCATAATGTATATGCCCCTAACGGTGATCGTGAGGGAATGGTACTGCTTGGTGAAGGTGTTGTAGACTATGGGCCAATTTTAGAAAAGATTGCGGATACGGATTATTTTGCATCTATTGAATGGTTTGGTCAGAGTCCGCAGCGTGTATTAGTGGAAGAGATAAAATGGTTGCGAAAGGCAATGATGGTTAGTGCGTAAGTGAGAAAAGGTCGGAGGCGCAGGGGTGCTTCCGATTTTTTTTATGTAAAAGGAAACCAAGTGCTCCCAGCGAGCGTCTACGTATTGATTACTTATTCGGGAGGACCCTTGATGAAAAAACACCTATTGCTCTCATGTTTGCTGATTTCCTTGCTAGGTATCCTTGTTCCTGGACAAATCAATGCTTCTGCTCCTGCAAAGGCAGACCCTCGCAAACCAGAGCCAGTCGTCATCTATAAAGTAACAGTAGATGGAAAAGTGACAAAAACCGTGACGAACATGCCCTTGATTCACCGGGCGAACATGTCGCCATCGGGGCGGTTTGTATACGGGGAGCGAATCGGATACGGAAAGGCAGACCGAACCATACCGTACTTGTACGATATGCAAACAAAAAAGATGACGCAGCTATCCGGCTATGGCAAATGGTCGCCAAAGCAAGACGTACTCTACGTTCGTGAAAATGGCGGTATCGTAAAGCTCAGTCTGCCAGACGGCAAAAAAACGGTACTCGTCCCGGCAGCAGTTCAGTATCCTGTCCTTGATTTTTCCGTTTCACCGGATGAACAGTACATGGTGTTCACCCGGATGGACATGCTCTCTTCCGATACCAAAGTAAGCGGTCACTTGTACTTGCAGCACCTGCCAACACTCAAAATGAAAAAGAATGACCAGTATGAATGGAAGGTAGATCAATACGCACCACAAGAGAAGTTTTATTGGATGCCAAATTCCAAAAAGCTGTTTTACCGGACGCAAACAGCCTTCAAAGAGCTTGATTTGCCAACGGGGTTAAAATACGAACACAAAATGACCGACTTTCCTTCTTATTCGAATGATATGAAGTACCGGTATATGCGAACGGAAAAAGAAGAATACATGCTGGATCTGCCAGCGGGGAAAAAATTGATTTTGAAGTCGTCCTTTTATCCTGATAACGATTTGAAACAGATTTTCTGGTCACCGGGAGGGAATCAGTTTGCAGCAGAAGTATATGTACATCCATCAAATTCACAAGACTCGTATGGGGCCATCCGCTTTTGCAAGCAGGTGAAAAATTGCAACGATCCATTCAGTGATCCGAAGAAAGGCTTACCAAACCCGTATTTGAGCTCTGCTGATAACTATCGCATCATTGGCTGGGCAAAGGATGGGAAATCGTACTACGTAGCCGATCTTGCTTCTACTCACTATACGGCTTTCGCGCTTGATAAGCTCGATATTTACAACGAAATCTATGAGCAGCGCTAACCAACAAATTCGGCTAATCTTCAGGTTCGCTTTCGCAGGGGGAGAATCCAATGAAGTAGCGGGGGAAAGAGGAATCGCTGCCTTTCAGGAAGTTTTGGATCACCATCAAGGCAAAAAAGTCGCGATTGGCATCCATGGAAACATCATGACGATCATTATGAATCACTACGATCCATCATACGATTTCTCCTTTTGAAAAAAGACCTCGATGCCCGATATTTATCATCTAAGCTTTGAGGAAGATCGATTAATCCAGGTAGAACGTCTGTGGAATGATAATGACAAGCGCTAAAAAACAAGCCGTCTCCCGTATGATACGAGAGGCGGCTGTTCTCTTACTATTATTCGTGACCTTCGAGATCAGTAATAAGCGTCCATAAAGACATACCTTTGGAAGCCTTGAACAAAAAGGCATGTTTTTCATCCCGCAGCGGCAGCAGAGCAGCCAATGCCTCTGCTTTGGTCGAGAAATGCAGCTTTTTGCCCGAATAAGCATCATGGAGATGACGTGAATCCTCACCGATTGTCACGAGCAGCTCGAAGCGCTCAGCGATGTCTTGAAGCGAGGCTCCGACGCCCGCGTGCATAGCAGCACTTTCTGGACCGAGCTCATACATGTCACCTAGCACAACGACTCTCGCGCGCTTAGGGTACAGCTCAGCAAAGGTCCGTACGGCGGCTTCCATGGAAACGGGGCTGGCATTGTACGCATCACTGATATACACAGTACCGTGCTTCCCGTTCATTTGCTCAAACCGCATGGCGGAGAGCTGAACGGTGGACAAAGCGTGAACAATTTGCTCCGTATCCATTCCGAGTCTCTTGGCAATCGCGACAGCAGGCAGTGCATTCAGGACACTGTGGCGGCCATGCAACGGCAGGAATGCCTCGAAATTCTCCCCGGAGGCTAAGCATACTTTGAAACGAGTCCCGCTTTCAACCGTTTCGATTTGCTCGGCCCAAATATCCGCCTTCTCATTAACAGAGTAGTACATGATTTCACCCGGATACAGATGGGCTATCATCCGTAGATACTCCGAATCCTTGTTGAGCAGCACGAGCCCGTCCAGAGCGGTATGAGGAAGCAGCTCTGCCTTTGCGAGAGCAATTTTTTCACGCGTGCCAAAATACTCAATATGAGACTCTCCGATAAATGTAATCACGCTAATATCTGGCTGAACCAGCGATGCGAGCAGATCGATTTCACCGGCGTGGTTCATCCCGAGCTCCAGTACAGCAGCTTGATGTTTTTCTTCCATCTGCAATAATGACAAAGGTACACCGATGTGGTTGTTGAAGTTTTTATACGTCTTGTATACGGGCGAACGGCTGGCAAGTACGTGTGCCACGATGTCCTTTACGGTTGTTTTCCCGATACTTCCTGTAATGGCGATGCGAGGGAAAGAAAAGCTTTTCCGATAAGCGGCAGCCAGCTTTTGAAAGCCACGCAGTGTATCGTTGACGAGAATTAATCCAAAATCGTTTGGCAAGTTCCCAGGAATCTTATCCTGATTCGAAACGAGAGCAGCTACAGCTCCGTGTTCAGCGGCTTGTAACAAAAAATCATGTCCATCCCGTGCGCCGCCTGTCAGCGCTACAAACAAAGATCCCGCAGTCAGCTCGCGGGTATCAAAGTGAACGGATGACAAGGCAAGCCCTGGGGAACCAGCGAGCAAAATCCCTTCTGCGTTGATTGCTGCCTGATCCAGTGCAATTGGTTTCATCTGCACGAACTCCTTTGATCCGTAGTAACCTCGAAGTCATGCTACCATGCGTTAGGTAGCGCCGCAAGACAAAAGTGAGGGAATGTGATACGATCAATTCTTACATACATAACGATCCACATACAAAAAAAGAAAGGAGTCTCCCATGGAAAAAAGTATTTTTACCAAAATCATGGACGGTGAAATTCCTGCTCGTATCGAGTATGAGGACGAGCACGTCATTGTCATCCACGATATTGCACCAAAAGCACGCGTTCACTTGTTGATTATCCCGCGTAAGCCGATTCCCACGCTCATGGATGTAAGCGCCGAGGATCTGACGCTGATCGGGCATATCCATCATGTAGCGCAACTCTTGGCGAAAAAGCTGGAGCTGCCAGGTTTTCGCCTGATTAACAACTGCGGCAAAGAGGGTGGACAAGAGGTTTTCCACATCCATTATCACCTGTTGTCCGGTTTTTACGAATAAAATTGAAGTAAAGGTTGACCTTCTTTAGTCAATTATCCTATAATGAAGTGTGACAGTCTGTTCGTACGTTCGACTCAGGCGTCCCACGGTTTTAGCGGAGGGAGGGAAGACAAATGGCAGAAATTCGAGTCAAGAAAAACGAGTCTTTGGATAGCGCACTTCGCCGCTTCAAGCGTGAAAGCGCAAAATCCGGGGTGATGGCGGAACTGCGTAAACGTCGCCACTTTGAGAAGCCTAGCATTAAGCGCAAGAAGAAATCCGAAGCAGCTCGCAAACGCAAGTTTTAATTGACGGAGGGCTCATCATGAGTGTAATGGAGCGACTCGATCAAGATATGAAGCAAGCAATGAAGGACAGAGCTGCTCTAAAACTCTCTGTTATTCGCATGGTGAAAGCCGCATTAAAGAACGAAGAGATTAACAAGGGCAGACTTTTGTCTGAAGACGAAGTGCTGACCATCTTGACTCGTGAGTTAAAACAACGCCGTGAATCCCTCCACGAATTTGAGAAGGCAGGCCGCGTGGAACTTGCCTCGAAAACGCGCGAAGAGATCGACGTGCTCTCCGCTTACTTACCCGCTCAGCTTAGCGAAGACGAAATTCGTGATATCGTTCGGGAAGGTATCGCAGCTACCAATGCCTCCTCCAAAAAGGAGATGGGCAAAGTGATGGGTGCGATCATGCCGAAAGTGAAAGGCAGAGCAGACGGAAACCTCGTGCAAAAGATTGTATCTGAGGAACTACCATCGTAGACGAGAGTAACACCTCATATAGATACGAACAGAAAAACTCAACCTGTAAAGGTTGGGTTTTTCTTTTTTTCCAAATGTAAAATAAATATGAAACGATTGCCAACCTCTTTCGTATACCTTATTGCACACACGTTGAAGCTGATAGAAGGAAAGGAGGTACATGCAATGAGTGCAACAAGGCTAGTAAAAAGCCGCGTGCGATTGCTTTTTTCACTTCTTTGCCTGATTATGGGAATGACCATGCTTCTTGCTCCCGCGTCCACAACAGCCAAGACCTATCAAAAAGCTGTCTGGATTCCAGTAGATAGCACCATCGAGCGAGGGCTGGAGAGCTTTTTACACAGAGCATTTGCTGACGCACAGAAGCAGCAGGCAGACCTTGTTATCTTGCATATCAATACGCCAGGTGGAGAAGTTAACGCTGCCGACCAGATTGGGCAGTTGATCCGTCAGGCTCCCATGCATGTGATAGCCTACATTGATAATCAGGCTTTTTCAGCGGGAACTTACATCGCCCTGAATGCAAATGAAATTATTATGACTCCAGGTAGTAGCATGGGGGCAGCCGCACCGATTGACATGGCAGGGAATGCGGCAGACATTAAGTTCATTTCCGGTTGGAGCAATAAAATGAAGGCGGCAGCTGAGCTGAACAATCGCAATCCTGACGTTGCTCGCGCGATGGTGGAAATCGATACAGAATTCCCGGGATTAAAGCCAAAAGGCACGGTGCTTTCTCTTGATGCCCAACAAGCGAAGCAGTTGGGTTATGCAGATGATGTGGTGTCCAATAAGGAAGAACTGCTCAAAAAGCTCGGCATTCAGTCAGATTCCCTCCAGGCGATTGAGCCAACTGGTGGAGAACTGGTAGCAAGATGGGTAACGAGTCCCATTGTGATGAGCCTTTTGCTCATCATTGGTTTGGGAGGAATTGTAGTAGAACTGTTTGCCCCTGGCTTTGGTGTTGCGGGGACGATTTCGCTCTTCGCGTTTAGTCTGTACTTCTTCGGGCATTATGTAGCGGGATTTGCCAACTGGTTGCACATAGGATTGTTTGTCATCGGAATCTTACTGATGCTTCTGGAAATTTTTCTTCCGGGCGGCATTGTCGGTGCGATTGGCTTCCTGAGCATTGTGACTGGTCTCGTAATGGCAGCCTACGACACGAAGCAAGGGCTGGCATCCCTGGGTGTGGCTGCTTTGATCACGGCAATTGTTACGTTCCTGTTAGTGAAGAAATACGGGGTCAAAGGTCTATTCAGCAAGTTTGTCTTGGGTGAGACGCAAAGCAATGAAGAAGGTTACGTAGCTCCGCGCGATCAGCGTGAGCTGGAAGGAAAATCAGGCATCGCCCTGACACCATTGCGCCCGGCAGGGGTCGTCAAGGTGGAAGGAAAACGTGTGGATGCTGTATCGGTTGGTGGTTTCATTGAAGCAGGTACCGCCATCACCGTTGTGCAAGTAGAAGGCACGCGTATCGTCGTTGCCGAACTAGAACAAAAGGAGTGAGCTCTACATGTTTGAAAGTGGTTTGATTCCCCTTATTTTTATGGTGGCAGTAGCCATCGTTGTACTTTCAGTTTTCTTCTCATTCGTACCAGTCATGCTCTGGATTTCTGCACTGGCTTCCGGTGTGAATATCGGGATTATTACCCTCGTCGCAATGCGCTTGCGTCGCGTCATACCATCCCGTATCGTGAATCCGTTGATTAAAGCGCGTAAAGCGGGCTTGCAGCTGGATACAAATCAATTGGAGAGCCATTATCTCGCAGGCGGTAACGTAGACCGTGTAGTAGATGCGCTCGTAGCAGCACAACGCGCAGATATTCCACTTGGCTTCGAACGCGCAGCAGCCATTGATCTGGCAGGTCGTGATGTTTTGGAAGCGGTACAGATGAGTGTTAACCCAAAAGTGATTGAAACACCTGTGGTAGCAGCCATGGCAAAGGACGGTATCGAGCTGCGCACTCGTGCCAAAGTAACGGTTCGTGCCAACATCGATCGATTGGTCGGTGGTGCTGGTGAAGAAACAATTATCGCCCGTGTAGGTGAGGGGATCGTATCGACTATTGGTTCGTCAAAAGGACATAAGGATGTATTGGAAAATCCGGATCTGATCTCCAAAACGGTATTGAACAAAGGTCTGGATGCCGGAACCGCTTTTGAAATTCTCTCGATTGATATTGCGGACGTAGATGTAGGGAAGAACATCGGAGCACAATTGCAAACCGACCAAGCAGAAGCAGATAAACGTATTGCCCAAGCGAAAGCGGAAGAGCGTCGTGCCATGGCGGTAGCCCAAGAGCAGGAAATGATCGCGCGCGTACAAGAAATGAAGGCAAAAGTAGTAGAAGCCGAAGCGCAAGTACCACTCGCTTTGTCCGAAGCATTGAAAAGCGGCAAAATGGGCGTAATGGATTATTACAACATGCAAAACATTGCTGCTGATACACAAATGCGTCAATCCTTCGGGCATGCAGGTGACAAACAAGATCCTGCTACGCCAGACGAGAAAGAATAAGGACGATTGCCATGGAAGATCTTATGGATCTCGTCGCAGATTTACTGGATTTAGTCGAGTGGATCATCCCGCTCATCGGCAAGTTCTGGTTTGTCATCCTTGGTTACTTAGGATATAAAGCTCTTGGAAAAACCGGAAAGAAGAAGATGTCTCAAGGCAAGAAAATGCCTCCGCTTACCCCGGCTACAACGTCGGATATCCCGAAGGAAACAGAGGATTATGGCAGGGAGACGGTGCGAGCATCCTCCAAATACGAGCCACTTCAGCAAGAATCGATGGAAGGGATTGGAGTCGAGCAGGAATGGGCATTTTCCAGTCCAGCTCGTGCTTCAACGGGTCCGACCATCACAGTGAAGCAATCGGAATCAATGAAGGTTGCTGATTTAGACCGAGCGAAAACACTCACATCAAAACACGGCAATCCCCGTGATGGCATGAAATGGGCGCTCATTTTTGGAGAGCCGCGCTCAAAGGCTCCGTACGCTAAGCAGGTTCGGCAAAGAAAGATTTTATAAATAGTAGCTAGTCAAACAGGTGAACTTCGGTTCGCCTGTTTTTCATTGATTGATACGCAATGTTTTCATGTCGAAATATATCGAATAACTTGTCTTGTTTCTCATATCCTTGTTGACTATCCTGAATGTAATGAAAATTCCTCCAAATAGAAGAAGGGACAGAGGTCAAGCGATGAATCAACAAATTTTTGAGCAAATGGGGCGGTTTCGTCAAAAAGTGATTCGGCTTGCCATCTTCGAAAACAAATCAGTATATGAAACAGCGATCGCATGCGGTTGTTCAGCTGAGAAAGTAAAGCGAGTCATGAAAAAATGGAAGGCGCTTACAAAAGAAAGCAAATAATCAATAGGTATTGTGGAATGTATTTCAAAGTATGAGTCCTCATCTGCTTGCTAAATCGCGAGCGATGAGGGCTCTTTTTTTGTGACTGTTTTTGATGAATGCCACTTTATGCTCGCGCATACGCATAGATAAGAATGGTTTTGCACCTGCAAACAGATGAGATCGTCATATTCGCCAATATATAGAACGAGAAGGGGGGGCTAATCCATGAAGCGTTGGAGCCGCCGTCTGCGCCAGCTGGCCGGAGGGGTGTTGGATCTGCCGCAAGATGTAGTCCTGGAAGTCCCGCGCATCACGATGATCGGTCATTTGCAAATGTATATAGAGAATCATCGAGGAGTCTTGCATTTTAGCGAAAAAGAGCTTCGTCTGTTGTTGACGAACGGTCAAATGATTGTTTCAGGTGAACAGCTTGTCATCCGAGCGATTTTGCCTGAGGAGGTTCTGTTAGAAGGCAGAATCGGTGGTGTGAAATTTTTGGAGACAGGACCACAGAGCTCGTAATCTTGGTAAAGGTAGGGGGCGGCACGTATGCGGTATGGAATCAAGGAGTGGGTGGATGGACATGTAACCATTACCGTTCGGGGAAAACGGTTTGAGCGGATGCTGAATATGGCCGTACGGGATGGAATTCGAATCTGGAATATTCGCAGGGTAGGAGAAGAGGTGACTCGCTGCGATATTTTGATTCGGGATTATTTTCGTTTACGTCCGCTTTTAAAAGAGACAGGCTGTCGCAGTCACGTGGAGGCAAGAGACGGGCTGCCTTTCTGGCTGCTGCGTGTACGTAGACGATCTGGATTGGCAATTGGGGCTGCCCTTTTTTTCATTGGATTGTACATGCTCTCCTCCTTTGTCTGGAGTGTTGAAGTGAGCGGGACGAAAATGGTTGATCCGCGACGAGTGATTCAAGCTGCCGAACAAGTGGGGATTAAAGAAGGGGCATGGAAGGTCAAACTAAAAGAACCGTTGGTATTGCAAAAAGAGCTGTTGAGTCTGCTGCCGGAAGCGTCCTGGGTTGGAATTGAGATTCAAGGAACCAAGGTCATGCTTCAAGTGGTTGAAAAAGAGGCTCCCGTAAAGCCGCTTGCAACAGGTCCTCGTCATCTTGTAGCGAAAAAGAGGGCTGTCGTCCATAAAATTCTCCCAGAGGTTGGTCGCAGTCAGGTTGTGAGCAATCAATTGGTAGAAAAAGGCCAAGTTCTCATTTCCGGGATCATTGGCAATGATACCCGACAACAAGCCGTATCAGCGCGAGGCAAGGTGCAAGGGGAAGTGTGGTATATGAGCAACACATCTGTCCCGCTAAAACAAACGATGCACCGTTTGACGGGAGAAAAGCTGCAGCATCAATACCTGCTCGTAGGACCCTATGCGGTATACGTGTGGCCATTTGAAAAACAGTCCTTTGCACAAGCCGAAATGGCAGAACAACGGTATTTGCCCTCGTATGCGGGATATACTTCACCACTTGGCTGGAAGACAGTAACGT
The DNA here is from genome assembly GCF_022026395.1 of Brevibacillus brevis. Taxonomy (NCBI): domain Bacteria; kingdom Bacillati; phylum Bacillota; class Bacilli; order Caryophanales; family Paenibacillaceae; genus Brevibacillus; species Brevibacillus brevis. The sequence continues at coordinate 2,171,887 of NZ_CP041767.1, forward strand.
ACGCGCAAACAGAACCCGTTCAAACAGAAATGAGCGTGGAGGAAGCGACGGAACTGGCTAAAAAATTCGCCAGGGAGGATATCTTGAAAAAAGCTGGAAAAGATGCGTTCATTCAGGACGAAAAAGTTTTGCACGTCACAACAGAGAATGGTAAAGTTTACGTAAGCATTCATTTTTCCGTCATTGAAGATATTGCCATTGAACAGCCTCTCGTTGGGCAGTGAGGGATGGCAAGCAAATGACGCATTGCTGATTACCGTTGCAAGGAGATGGAAGCCTGTTGCACGTACAAGATGAGGTAAGAATCCCGTTTTCAGACGCATCTGAGGCCTTGCTGTTGTTCGGACCACATGACGCGTACCTAACACTGATCGAGCAAAGAAGTTCCGCCAAAATTATGACCCGAGAAGGCGAACTGGTTATTAGCGGGGATAAGCCGGAAGTGGACAAACTGACAGCGTTGATTGAAACTCTGCTACAGTTGATTCGCAGAGGGATTGCCCTGTCCGAGCGAGACATCTCTTATGCGATGTCGTTGATTGAACGGGGAGAAGGTGCCCAACTGCTCGATGTGTATGATGAAGAAGTCGCTCGTACCCAACGTGGCAAAGTAATCAGGGCAAAGACTTTGGGCCAGCGTCACTACTTGTCTGCGATCAAGAAGCATGACATTGTGTTTGGAATTGGACCAGCTGGTACCGGAAAAACGTATTTGGCTGTTGTCACAGCAGTAAATGCGTTGAAAAATGGGCGTGTCAAACGGATCGTTCTTACCAGACCGGCCGTAGAAGCGGGGGAGAGCCTTGGATTTTTGCCAGGAGATTTGCAGGAAAAAGTAGACCCTTACCTGCGTCCGCTCTATGATGCCTTGTACGACATGCTGGGCAACGAACAAGTCGCCAAAATGATGGAACGCGGACTCATAGAGGTTGCACCTTTGGCGTACATGCGTGGTCGTACGCTCGAAGATTCCTTCGTTATTTTGGATGAAGCCCAGAACACGACTCCCGAGCAAATGAAAATGTTTTTGACCAGGCTTGGCTTTGGTTCCAAAATGGTCATTACGGGTGATGTGACCCAGGTGGATTTGCCAAAAGGCAAGAAATCCGGATTGCGCGAAGCACAGCGCATCTTAAGTCCGATTTCAGATGTAGCCTTTATTCATTTCCAAGAGGGAGACGTCGTTCGCCACAGTCTGGTACAAAAAATCATTGCTGCATATGCCAAGGAAGAAGTAGAACACGGCTATTAATAAATGGCGTCACAAAAAGGAGATCGTTTACCTGTGTTATCTGTAGAAATCCTTCATGAAGAAATCGATGCGATCGATGAGAATTTGCAAAACCTGCTCGTCCGTTGCCTGGAAACAGCGGCAAAGCTGGAAGACGTACAAGGAGAAGTAGTTGTCACGCTGGTGAACAACGAGCGCATCCACGAGTTGAATCGCGATTATCGTGGCGTTGATCGGCCTACGGATGTTCTGTCCTTTGCGATGAACGAACCGGGTGAAGGAGAAATGGAAATCTTCATCGATGAGGAGGAGGCCAGCGAGTTTCCGAATATGCTTGGAGATATCATTATCTCGGTGCCAAAAGCACATGAGCAGGCCGAAGACTATGGCCATTCATTCGAACGCGAACTCGGATTTCTCACGGTTCATGGTTTTCTTCACCTTCTGGGTTATGATCATGGAACACCAGAAGAAGAGAAGGAAATGTTTTCACGTCAAGAAAAGGTGCTGGAACAAATCGGCTTGACGAGGTAGGAGATTACGTTGAAGGAATGGCGACGATTGATTCGCAGCTTCGCCTACGCTCTGCAAGGAATTTCCTATACCGTACGGACACAGCGAAACATGCAAATCCACGTAGCCGCAGCCATTTTTGTGCTAGCGGCAGCGTGGTGGCTGCAGATACCCCGCAGCGATGTTTTGCTGGTCCTTTTTTCTATCGGTCTGGTCTTCTCCCTGGAGCTGGTAAATACCGCGATTGAAGCAGTCGTTGATTTAGCTTCCCCGGAATGGCACGCCAAGGCAAAGATTGCCAAAGATGTGGGAGCAGGAGCTGTGCTTGTGGCGGCAATCTTGTCCCTCATCATCGGAGTCCTCGTATTTGGACAGCCACTGTTGCAAAAAGTATGGGGATAGTTTTTACTAGTGGTACCGGACGGGTCATTCCAGTTGACCTTTCAGTCTGGTTTCTTCGTGTCTCATTGGACACATCCTGTTGTGAAATGATGTTAAAGATCAATCATATGAGGAATGATGAGAATGGATAAACAATCATTGTTAGCACAAGCAATCGAAGCCAGAAAGCTTGCTTATGTACCGTACTCCAAGTTTCAGGTAGGTGCAGCTCTTTTAGCTGAGAGTGGCAAGGTTTATTTGGGAGGCAATATTGAAAATGCAGCGTACTCGCTGTGCAACTGTGCAGAGCGTACGGCTCTTTTCAAAGCGTATTCGGAAGGTGATCGGACTTACAAGGCTTTAGCTGTCGCTGCCGATACTCCGCAAGCTGTATCACCGTGCGGGGCTTGCCGACAAGTCATCGCGGAGCTGTGCCCGCCGGACATGCCTGTATTTTTGACGAATCTCAAAGGCGACCTTTGGGAAACGACAGTATCTGCCCTGCTTCCAGGCGCATTCACCAAGGAGGATTTACGTGGATAATCGCAAGACCAAGCAATCGTTTAAATCTGGCTTTGTCTCCATTGTGGGACGTCCAAATGTTGGAAAATCAACACTGTTGAATCATATTGTGGGACATAAAATCGCCATCATGTCGAATAAGCCGCAAACGACACGCAACAAAATTACGGCGGTTCATACGACAGAAGAAGGACAAATTATTTTCTTGGATACACCTGGGATTCACAAGCCCCAATCCAAACTCGGAAACTATATGGTTTCGGTTGCCGAAAATACATTGAACGAAGTAGACCTCGTTTTGTTTGTTGTCGATGCAACAGAAAAACGCGGTGCTGGGGACGATTACATCATCGAGCGGTTGAAGCAGGTCAAAACGCCAGTATTTTTGGTCATCAACAAAATTGACAAGGTGCACCCGGAAGCACTGCTGCCAATTATTGACGATTACCGCAAATTGTATGATTTCAAGCAAATTGTTCCAATCTCTGCTCTGGAAGGTAACAATACAGGATCATTGCAGCAGGCTATTTTGGGTGAAATGGAAGAGGGCCCGATGTATTACCCTGCCGACCAGGTGACAGACCATCCGGAACGCTTTGTAGCAGCCGAGTTGATTCGGGAAAAAGTTCTGCATTTGACCAGAGAAGAAGTACCTCACTCCATTGCGGTCGTCATTGAAGAAATGAAGCGAGGCGAAAATGGCAAAACGCTTTACATTTATGCGGCTATTTACGTTGAGCGGGATTCCCAGCGGGGTATTTTGATCGGGCAAAAAGGCCAGATGCTCAAAGAAATTGGTCAACGCGCGCGTAAGGATATCGAGCGACTGATGGGGGACCAGGTATTTTTGGAGCTCTGGATCAAAGTGAAAAAGGATTGGCGCAACCAAGAGCGGATGCTGCGTAACTTCGGTTTCTACGACGAGCAATAATATTCCCAACGCGATGTGTTAATTTTTCCAAGGCATAGAATAACGGGCAAAGGTGATTCTAAGAAGGAAGTGGATAGACCCGATATAGGAAAGGATGATGCTCCTTGCTTCGTGACTTTTCTTGGAGAGTTTTCGCTTCAACCGGTGACATCCATGCTTACCTTCTCTACCGTGATCACCATCAAACGAATGTTTCCAGTGAGGAGACCTCGTTTGATCTCGCCCAGGAAGAATTGGGTGACACGCAGGCATGCTTGTAAAGTGGGAAGGGATTGTCATTCGCAGTGTGGACTATGGCGAGTCCAGTAAAGTGATGACATTGTTTACCCGGGAGAACGGCAAATTAGGCGTGATGGCCCGTGGTGCCAAAAAGACCAAAAGCCGTCTTGCCGCCGTCTCCCAGTTGTTTTCGCATAGTTATTATCTATGCAAGGCAGGACCCGGTACGGGAATGCCTGATCTCTCTCAGGGAGATATGCTGGATTCGTTCCGGGATATGCGGCAAAGCCTGACTGCTACGGCTTATGCCGCATACATAGCAGAGCTTTTGGATCGACTGACGCAGGAAAGAGAGCCGAATCCCTACTTGTTTCAGCTACTCCTTCATACGTTCCGCTATTTGGATGAAGGACGAGATGCTGAGATCCTGTGTCGGATTTTTGAGACCAAGATGCTAATGGTAGCGGGTATCTCCCCGCAGCTCACGGCGTGTGCAAACTGTGGCGAACAGCGCGAGCCCTATGCGATCAGTGTAGGACAGGGCGGCCTGTTGTGCCCAGTTTGCCTGCCTTCCGATCCATACGCTATGGCAGTTACACCCTCGACCTGGAAGCTGTTACGGCTGTTCCAGGTATTTGATTTGGAGCGTCTTGGTGACATTGAAGTAAAACCGGCTACACGCAACCAGCTCAAGCATGTGCTGCGGAGTTTCATGGACGAGTATCTGGATCTCAGGCTGAAAAGTCGAGCATTTCTGGAACAACTGGAGCGTATGGAAAGAATGACGCAAACAGATCAGGACTAATTGACATACGAATTTGTTTTCGTTATGATAAGAACCAAACTTGTATACCGAATGTTGCCATGAAGGAAAAGAGTAGTCGGCCACTGGCTGTGAATAGCGAATCGGGGATAGTGGAAGCCCGGTCACCATGCTGATGAAGGGCGTTCTGGAGCAATTTAATTGTAAGGTGGGCGAAGAAGTCATTCGCCAAGTAGGGTGGAACCGCGAGAATCCTCTCGTCCCTACACTGTCGCATCAGGCAGTGTAGAGGCGGGAGGTTTTTTTAGTTTCGACTTAAAGCCTAGTAAATCATTTAGAGGAGGAAAAAGCATGAAAATGACATTTCAAGACATCATTTTGACGCTGCAAAACTTTTGGGCAAAGCAAAACTGTCTCATTGTCCAGCCGTATGACGTTGAAAAAGGGGCAGGTACGCTCAACCCAATGACCTTCCTTCGTTCCATTGGACCTGAGCCGTGGAATGTGGCATACGTGGAGCCTTCCCGCCGCCCGGCAGACGGACGTTATGGGGAAAACCCGAACCGTCTGTATCAGCATCACCAGTTCCAAGTAATCATGAAGCCATCTCCGGACAACATTCAGGAGCTGTACCTGGAGAGCTTGCGTGAACTCGGAATCGAGCCACTGGAGCATGATATCCGATTTGTAGAGGACAACTGGGAGCACCCAGGGCTTGGCGCATGGGGTTTAGGCTGGGAAGTTTGGCTGGACGGTATGGAGATCACACAGTTCACGTACTTCCAGCAAGTGGGCGGTCTGGAATGTAAACCAGTAGCAGTCGAGCTGACTTACGGACTGGAGCGTTTGGCCTCCTATATTCAGGAAAAAGAAAATGTATTCGATCTGGAATGGTGCAACGGGTATACGTACGGAGATGTATTCCTGCAACCAGAATACGAGCATTCCAAATACACATTCGAGCTGTCTGATGTCGATATGCTGTTCTCTCTTTACAATACGTATGAGGCTGAAGCAAAAAGACTGATGGCGGAGCGACTGGTTTACCCAGCATATGACTACGTACTGAAATGCTCCCACACCTTCAACTTGCTGGATGCGCGTGGAGCCATCAGTGTGACGGAGCGTACAGGTTACATCGCTCGTGTACGCAATCTGTCTCGTGAAGTAGCACAAACCTATTATAAAGAGCGTGAGCGCCTCGGTTTCCCGCTTTTGCAAAAAGGCAACGCGGACGCTGCGGATCAAGTGAATCAGGTGAAGGGAGAGGATACAAATGAGTAAGCGCGATCTACTCGTAGAGGTTGGTTTGGAAGAAATGCCTGCTCGTTTTGTCGCACAGGCAGCGGCACAATTCAAGGAAAAAGTAGAAAAGTGGCTGACTGCTGAGCGCGTGCCGTTTGATCAAATTACGGCATTGGAGACACCTCGTCGTTTTGCCCTGTTGATCAATGGACTTGCAGAAAAGCAACCTGACCGCAATGATGAAGCGAAAGGTCCTGCACGCAAAATCGCACAAGATGAAGCGGGGAACTGGTCTAAGGCAGCACTCGGTTTTGCACGAAGCAACAATGTTGAGCCTGACCAACTGTATTATAAAGAAGTAAACGGGATCGAGTATGTTCATGCTCGCAAATCCGAAGCGGGAAAACCAACTACCGAGCTTTTGCCGCAACTGGCTGAAGTGATCACTGGTATGAGCTTCCCGAAAAACATGCGCTGGGGCGCACGCGATTTGAAATACGTTCGTCCGATTCGTTGGCTGGTTGCTTTGTTCGGCGATGAATTGATCGATCTGGAGATTGCTGGCGTAAAAAGCGGACGCGTTTCTCGTGGACACCGCTTCTTGGGAACAGAGGTTACGTTAAATCACCCAAGCGAATACGTGAGCAAGCTGGCTGAGCAATTTGTCATGGTGAATCCTGACGAGCGCAGAGCAGCCATTGTAGAACAAATTCATCGCTTGGAGAAGGAAAATGGCTGGACAATTCCAATGGACGAAGGGCTTCTGGATGAGGTAGTCCATCTTGTAGAATATCCGACCGCTCTTTACGGTACGTTCGAGCAAGAATTCCTTTCCATTCCACGTGAGGTTTTGGTTACCTCCATGCGTGAGCACCAGCGTTATTTCCCTGTTGAAAACGCACAGGGTCAATTGCTGAATCATTTTGTGACAGTGCGAAATGGAGACAGCCGCGCTCTGGAAAACGTAGCGAAAGGGAATGAAAAAGTTCTTCGCGCACGCTTGTCTGATGCTCGTTTCTTCTATGTAGAGGACCAAAAGCTGTCCATTGAAAGCTGCCTGAAACGCTTGGAGACAATCGTTTATCACGAAGAGCTGGGAACAATCGGTGATAAAGTTCGCCGTGTACGCAAAACAGCTGCGCAAATGGCAAGCAAGCTGGGTGTGAGCGCGGAAGAAACCCAACAAGTAGACCGTATTGCCGAAATCGCAAAATTTGACCTCGTTACCAACATGGTAGGCGAGTTCCCTGAACTGCAAGGGATCATGGGTGAAGATTATGCGCGCAAAGCGGGTGAGTCCGACCTCGTTGCGAGTGGCGTATTTGAGCATTACCTCCCGCGTTTTGCAGGGGACAAAATGCCTGCTTCTGCTCAAGGCGCTATCGTCAGTTTGGCTGACAAGATGGACACGATCGTAGGCTGCTTCTCTATCGGTATTGTGCCTACTGGTTCTCAGGACCCGTATGGTCTGCGCCGTATGGCAGCGGGAATCGTTACGATTTTGGTTGAGCGCGACTGGCAAATTTCTCTTGCCGATCTGTGGGATGCTGCGATGGAAGGCTATGTTGCACAAGGCGTAAACAAGAGAGCGGCAGAAGACGTGAAAAAAGACCTCGTAGACTTCTTCGCACTCCGTCTGAAAAATGTCTTGCAGGATCATGGCGTTCGTTACGATGTCATCGACGCCGTGCTTGCTGCCGACCTGACATTGGTTCCAGAGGTGCTGGCAAAAGCAAAAGCACTGATGGGAGCGGTACAAACAGAAGAATTCAAGCTGATTGTGGAGCAGTTTAACCGGGTGAACAACCTGGCGCAAAAAGCGGAAGCAGACAAGGTCAATGAAGCTCTGTTCGCTGAAGATGTGGAGCGTGCCTTGTATCAGGCATTCCAAGCTGTTCAGAAGGACGTAGACAGTCTGAAGGATCAAGAGAAGGTGCTCGCAACCTTGTCAACCTTGCGCCAGCCGATTAACGCATTCTTTGATAAAGTAATGGTCATGGCAGAAGATCAGGCAGTTCGTGCGAATCGTCTGGGGCTGCTCTTGCAACTTTCTCGTGTGCTTTATCGCTATGCGGATTTTTCCAAAGTTGTATTCGCGTAAACAAAATAAAACCGGTGCCTTCGTCTGAAAATCAGGCGGGGGCACCTTTTTTCCGCGTGAAAGAAGGAATATCCCGTCGAATAGAGTAATACTAGGAAGAGGTAAAGACAGAACCGGGGTGATTGGTCATCGAGCTTACCAAACGACAAGAGCACATCTTACAGATAGTGAAGGATGATGGACCGATAACAGGAGAACATATCGCGGAGCGACTGAATTTGACTCGCGCGACGCTGCGCCCTGATTTATCCATCCTCACAATGTCAGGATATTTAGAAGCCAGACCTCGGGTCGGGTATTTTTATGCCGGCAGACCCGCAAGCTCAGTCATAAGTGAACGGCTTCACAAGCTTCTCGTCAATGACTACAAGGCGGTACCGATTGTGGTTTCCGAATCCGCCTCGGCTTACGACGCTATCGTTACCCTCTTTTTGGAGGATGTTGGTACGTTATTCGTCGTCAATCAAAAAGGATACTTGGCTGGCGTGATCTCACGAAAAGACCTCCTGCGGGCTTCTTTAGGGAATAAGACGCTGGAGGATGTGCCGGTCAGCATTATCATGTCTAGGATGCCGAATATCATTACATGTGCACCTGATGAGACCTTGTACGCAGCTGCCAAAAAGCTGATTGATTTTCAGATCGATTCTCTGCCTGTCGTGAGGCCGAGCGAGGAAGATCCGAAGCATATGGAGCTGTTGGGGCGCGTCACCAAGACGACGATCGCGAAAGCATTTGTAGAATTGGGTAGCGAACCGAAAGTGTAGGAGGAGAAGCGATGCAAGGTAATCAGCGAGGACAGCTCATCTATGTAGTCTCAGACTCCATCGGCGAAACGGCCGAACTTGTCGTTCGCGCAGGAGCTAGTCAGTTTGATCGTTTTTTGTTTGATGTACAAAAGTATCCGTATATTGAAGACAAGGAATCGATTGACGAAATCATTGCTTCGGCAAAAGAATCGCGGGCAATGATCGTATTTACTCTGGTCATTCCGGAGCTGAATGCGTATATTACAAAACAAGCTGCTCTTCACGGAATTCCGGCTCTTGATGTTATGGGGCCTTTGATGAATACATTGCAGGGCATGTTGAAAGAGCCGCCAACAGGAAGACCGGGCTTGGTACGCCGACTGGATGAAGAGTATTTCCGCAAAGTAGACGCCATCGAGTTTGCCGTCAAATACGACGATGGTCGGGACCCACGCGGCCTGTTGCGAGCAGATGTGGTTTTGATTGGCGTTTCGCGTACTTCCAAGACGCCTCTTTCCATGTATTTGGCTAACAAACGACTTAAGGTTGCCAATGTTCCGCTTGTCCCGGAGGTAGAGCCACCGGAAGAATTGTTCCAACTGCCAGTAGAGCGGTGTATCGGTCTTACCATCAATCCGGAGCAATTGAACGGCATTCGGACAGAGCGTCTGAAGGCACTGGGATTGACTGCACAAGCAAATTACGCCAATCTCGAGCGGATTGCCGAAGAACTGGCTTATTCCAAACGCATTATTGAGCGCCTCGGATGTACTGTTATCGATGTTTCCAACAAGGCAGTAGAAGAAACGGCAAACATCATTTTGGAGATGATTCGAAAAAACAATCTCCGCAATGAAAGGAAATAGGCCAAAAGAAGGATTTTGGCGTTTTTTGTAGAAAATCAATTAGCCGGGATACTTATCATCCGTGATTTTCTCAGCGTTTATTGCCCTAAGAAATGTGGAAAAGTAGAAAAGAAGAAAAGAAGTTTGATGCAAAGAAGGAAATTGACGAATTTTGACGAACTAAATATTCTCACGTGCGATTCTCCTTATAAAGGTGGAAAGACATGACTGGTCCCACTTCAGATGAATTTGTAAATCAAGTGCGTGCCGCTGTCGACATCGTAGACGTTGTAGGAGAGTACGTTCAACTGAGAAAAAGCGGTCGTGCCTTTCTCGGTCTATGTCCGTTTCACTCTGAAAAGAGCCCTTCCTTCAACGTAAATGCAGAGCGACAGTTTTTTCATTGCTTTGGCTGTGGAGCAGGTGGGGATATCTTTTCCTTTTTAATGAAACTGGAGCAATTGACTTTTCCAGAGGCACTGCACAAATTGGCGGAGCGTGCCGGAATAGCTGTGCCCCAGCCGCAGCAAGTAGAGGATTCACCTGAAAAACGGATGAAGCATGCGATGCAGGAAGCGCATACGTTCGTTTCACGCCTCTACCACTACGTGCTAACGAAAACCCCCTATGGCGCAGAAGCGATGAAGTATCTCGCAAAGCGCGGAATGTCTGAGGCGACAATAGCCGAATACCAAATCGGATTCGCCCCGGATTCCTGGGATTTCGTGACGCAGCAGTTGACAAAGCGGGGATTTTCACAGGAATTGATGGTGGAAGCAGGGCTTTTGGCCAGGAGCGATGCAGGAAAAATCTTTGATCGCTTTCGAGGTCGCATCATGTTTCCGATCCAGAATTCCCAAGGTAACGTCATCGGATTTGGAGGGCGCTTACTGCAAGGATCGAAGCCCAATTCCAACCAAAAGTCTCAACCCAAGTATCTGAATAGCCCGGAAAGCCTTTTGTTCAACAAAAGTGCTACGCTGTTTAATCTTCATCGTGCGCGCCCCATTATTAGAAAGAGAAAAGAGGCGCTGTTGTTTGAAGGATATGTCGATGTCATATCGGCATGGCAGGCGGGTTTTATGCAAGGTATTGCCACTTTGGGAACAGCCTTGACGGAGCAGCAGGCCAGAATTCTTCGTCGCAATACAGAGTCAGTCGTACTTTGTTATGACGGAGATGCTGCAGGACAAGAAGCAACGAGCAAAGCGATTCACGTTTTGCAGCAAGCCGGTTTGATCGTTCGAGTAGCTCCACTTCCACAAGGAGTGGACCCGGATGATTACATCCGCCAGCATGGGGCTGAAGCATTTTCCCAGCAGGTATTGTTACAGGCGATGCCGATTACGGCTTTCCGTCTGAAACATTTGCGCAGTCAGTTCGTAATAAAAGATGAGACGGACAAAGCTCGCTTAATCGCGAAGGCGGTCGAGATCATCAACGAGCTTAGCAGCCCGGTGGAACGGGACATGTACCAACGGCAATTGGCTGAAGAATACTCCCTTACTCTCGGTGATCTCAAATGGGAGTCCAAACGCGCCTACAATCAGCAAAAAAGTGAGCGCCAAAGGGATAAAGTGACGCCAGCATGGAATAATAGTATAAATAATGGCAAAGTTACGCTCGCGAAATCACTGCCACCCGCTTATCACACGGCTGAGCGCATGCTGCTTTACTACATGATGCGGAACGTAGAAATCGCTGCCCGCGTCCAACAAGAATGCAGCGCCCACTTTCAGGTGGATGAACACGATGCGCTGGCTGCCTACCTGTACGCCTACTATGCAGAGGGAAACCCGGAAGACCCTGGAAAGTTTATACATTATGTGCAAGACGATTTGTTAAAGCAATTAGCCTCGGGATTGGCCATGATGGAGTGCAACAACGACGTATCTGAGTTGGAGATCGGTGACTACATCAAACAAGTGAATAACTACCCGAAGCGTGCCGAGTTGGAACGATTGCGCGATGAGCAGCGGAGCTTACACCTCCAAGCGGCCGCAGCGGACAGCGAGGATGCGCGCAAACAACTTGAACTTCAAGCAGCCGTTACAGGGATGAAGATTCTTGAATTGGAAAATGCTTTAAAAGAAGGGTAGCTTCAGATCATTCCCGGGGAAGGAGGGAAAGTAGATGAACAAGCAAAATATCACTTCCGACATGGAAGCAATGTCCATCGAACAAGTGAAGGAACAGTTGGTCGAATTAGGCAAGAAACGCGGCGTGTTGTCGTATAAAGAAATTACGGATCGCCTGGCAGGTTTTGAGCAGGATTCTGATCAAATGGATGAGTTTTTTGAATATCTTGGTGATCAAGGCATTGAGATTAACAACAATGAGAATGAAGATGACGATGATGAAGTCGATCAAATGATCATCAAGGACGAGGACAACGAAGAATTTGATTTTGACGATCTCTCCGTTCCGCCTGGAATCAAGATCAATGACCCTGTACGGATGTATCTGAAGGAAATTGGTCGAGTTCCTCTGCTCTCCGCAGAAGAGGAGATTAAACTGGCACAGCGAATTGAACAAGGTGATGAGGAAGCCAAAAGACGTTTGGCTGAGGCGAACTTGCGATTGGTTGTATCGATCGCGAAGCGTTATGTAGGACGCGGTATGCTATTCCTCGACTTGATTCAAGAAGGGAACATGGGCCTGATTAAAGCGGTGGAAAAGTTTGACTATCGCAAAGGCTACAAGTTCAGTACGTATGCGACCTGGTGGATTCGCCAAGCGATTACCCGTGCTATTGCAGACCAGGCTAGAACGATCCGGATTCCGGTTCACATGGTGGAAACGATCAATAAATTAATCCGCGTTTCCCGTCAGCTTCTGCAAGAGCTAGGTCGTGAACCTATGCCAGAAGAAATCGCTGAAAAAATGGATCTTACTCCGGAAAAAGTTCGGGAAATCATGAAGATTGCTCAAGAACCAGTATCCCTGGAGACTCCAATTGGGGAAGAAGACGATTCCCACTTAGGTGATTTCATTGAGGATCAGGATGCATTGGAGCCATCTGATGCCGCTGCCTATGAACTTTTGAAAGAACAGTTGGAAGACGTTTTGGATACATTAACAGACCGGGAAGAAAATGTACTGCGTCTGCGTTTTGGGCTAGATGACGGACGTACACGGACGTTAGAAGAAGTAGGCAAAGTGTTTGGCGTAACCCGTGAACGGATTCGTCAGATTGAAGCAAAAGCTCTTCGCAAATTGCGTCATCCGAGTAGAAGTAAACGCTTAAAAGATTTCTTGGAATAACCGATATAAGAAGTATGTGGCCTACGTTAGCCGACGTAGGCTTTTCTTATTCATGAAGGAAAACACTTTTTGTCGTAGTTAGGAGGGGCCGCGTTGGACGACCAGCGCAAGCGCACGATCATCGCCGAAATTGAAAACTGGCGGCGCAACCATTTACTGCCTGAACATTACTGCATCTTCTTGTTAAACCTGTATACAGAAGGGGATCGGCCAAATACACCGGCGTCCGCAGGCGGGAATGAGCGAATGGGAACGGCACCGGGTGTGCTGTCAGGAAAAGTCAATTCAACATCATCTGTCACAAATACATATGCACCTAGAACTGTCTCTCCAGTGACGGGGAAAATGGTAGTGGCATGGCTCCTTGGTGCCTTTGTCATTGCTGGTTTGATCTTACTTGCTTTTCATTTTAACCGTTTTCAAACCCCAATGCAAATTACCATCTTTGCCTGTTTCGCACTCGTTTTCTATATTCTGGGACTCGTTTATCGAAGGTCGGCCCCGCCATTGACGCATTTATTCCTGGCTTTGTCTTTTCTGATCTTGATCGCGGGAGGCGTTTATTGTATCCAAAAATTGGATGGTAGCATGCCGTTCGTTCTGTTCTATTTAGGCTTTGTTTGCATGTTACTGTGCATCAGTGCTATTGTTTTCGGTTATGCTTATTTGCTCTATGCAGGCTTACTGGGTTTGGCCATCTTGTATGGCATTACAACCGTTCATCGGGTAGGGATAGACTATACTTGGTGGACATCGGAGTTGTACTGGGTACCGCTTGCGTGCTTGCTCACGGGTATGGGCTTCTTGATGAATAAGGCTAATTCGAAATGGGCGGGAGTATTTGCTGTATGTGGACTTGCCTTTTTCTTTGGTGCAGAGATACAGGCTCTGTATATTCCAGCAGCGAAGCGGGATATGATTCAATTGCTGTTGTTCATCAAGGTGTTCATCGCGTCCATTTTGTTTTTCTTCACGCGTGGATATTGGTATGCATGGTTGCGGCTGTAAGACTCGTTTTCCTCTCGCTGCTTATTTGTTACAATTTCTGAAGAGCGCAAACGGGGTGAATAGATGAACAACAAGTGGAAAGTATTAGTCGGTATTTTGCTGGCGGCTTTTTTTCTGGGTGGAGAAACAATAGCCAAATTTATGGGTGTACATACATAAAGCATCGGATTCATAGCAGCATCTGTATCTTTTTTGGGAGCGATTTTATTAGGAGCACGCCGATCTTAGGCGTGTTTTTTTTAGAAATTACCACATGAATCCAAAATCGTGGTGTATAATGGTAAGAGTATTCTGAACAAACGCTCAGTCAAAATTGTGTGTTTCTTGATAGTTCTTTACTAAAGCGTTTTCAAGGGGGCAGCGATTATGAACTTCGATTTGACTTCAGAACAACAAATGTTGAAAAAAATGATACGCGAGTTTGCTGATGAGGTAGTGGCGCCAGGAGCAGATGAACGCGATCAAACTAAACAATTTCCTGTCGAAATATTCAAGCAGATGAGCGAGCTGAACCTGATGGGTCTTCCCTTCTCTGAAAAATACGGGGGTGCGGGAGCTGATTCCACGAGTTTTGTAATCGTTGTAGAAGAGCTAAGTCGTGCATGTGGTTCTACAGGAATCACGTATTCGGCGCATATCTCGTTAGGTGGCGCTCCACTGGCTTTGTTTGGAACGGAAGAGCAAAAGCTGAACTATTTAAGCAAAATCTGTTCCGGCGAGAGCTTTGGCGCATTTGGCTTGACGGAACCGAATGCAGGATCTGACGCAGGTGGAACGAAAACGAATGCGGTCTTGGCTGACGGGGAGTGGACGATTAACGGCTCCAAATGCTTCATAACCAATGCTTCCTATGCTTCATTTCTCGCCTTGACAGCTGTGACTGACAAAGATCAGGGCTCACGTGGTATTACTGCTTTTATCGTTCCGACAGATGCACCGGGTTTTCAAGTACTGGCGAACTATGAAAAGCTCGGCTTGCACAGCTCTAATACAACCGAGCTCGTTCTTGAAAATGTGAGAGTGCCAGAGGAAAACGTCCTTGGAAAGCGAGGCGAAGGCTTCAAGCAGTTCCTCATTACACTTGATGGTGGGCGAATTGGGATCGGAGCGATGGCAGTAGGAATTGCTCAGGCTGCCTACGACAAGGCACTGCAATACTCGAAGCAGCGTACAGCTTTTGGGAATTCCTTGAGTCATTTTCAAGCGATCCAGCACAAGCTGGCGGATATGGCGATGCAAATAGAGCTGGCGAGAACGATGGTGTATAAAGCAGCGTGGCTGAAGGATCATGGTCGCAAATTTACGAAAGAAGCGGCTATGGCAAAATTGTATGCATCGGAGATTGCCATGTCTGCTACTCATCAGGCTATTCAGATTCACGGCGGCTATGGTTATATGCGGGAGTATCAGGTAGAACGATTTTTCCGCGATGCCCGACTGTTAGAGATCGGAGAGGGGACTTCAGAGATTCTGCGTAATGTTATCGCAAGAGAAATCGGTTGCTAGCCTTTTTGTGTTTGAGAACAAAGAGCATGACTGCCAGTGTTAACTGACAGCCATGGCTCTTTTTTTGTTTTTTACTTTTTATTGATCGCCAGGCTGTACAGTTGGGAATCCAAATCCACTAGCAATATCGTCTCCTACAGCAGCGCTTGAGCCACCTTTGATGTCATTTCCTTTCGCGCGTTTTTGCAATTCCACGCGAACATTTTGAGAGCTCCAAGATGGATTGGAAGCCCAGATTTTTGCAGCCAAACCTGAAATGTGTGGAGTTGCCATGGAGGTTCCGCTGATGGAATTATAGCCTCCGTTATTCCATGTAGATTGAATAGCGCGTCCTGGTGCTGATACTTCCACATCGCGTTCTTGAATCACGTAGTCTCCCGCCTGCCCGCTCTTGCCACGAGAAGAGAAGTCAGCCACACGGTAGGTACCGTTTTGTTGAACATTCTCTAACGCTGCTACGGCTACTGTATTCACTAATGCTCCAGGGTAGCCAATGCTATTCACTGTCGGTCCAGAGTTACCAGCCGCAGCGACGACTAATACACCTTTTTGGTTTGCATACGTGATGGCACTTTCCATAAGGGTGCTCTTACCGCTAGAGCCAAGAGACATAGAGACGATCGTTTTCACGCCTAATTGAGCGGACTGGTCAGCAGCGTAACGAATAGCATAGGCAATGTCATCCTCATAGCCGGAACCGGAGTCATCCAATACTTTATATGCCCATAGCTTTGCATCTGGTGCTACACCATAAATACCTGCGCCACCACCGCCGTTAGCGAGAACAGTCCCGGCGACGTGTGTTCCATGACCATGCGCATCATTGCAAGCGCCGGTAACAACAGGAGAAGCTTGCGTGAAATCGTTGCACTGCTCTGCGTTAGCGGTTAGGTCCGGATGTTGCGTATACACGCCAGTATCCAGAACTGCAACACGAACATCTGCACCGCCAGTCGTAGAGGAGAGGGACTGGTTCTTATAGATTGCTTTAATTCCCCACGGAACGACTGCCGCAGGAGAGAACTCTGGCTCGCTTGCCTGATCTTCTTCTATATACTCAGCGATCTTTAATTTTTGCAATACTGTAATTTTTACATTGGGATCGCTTTTCAGTTGGTCAAGTTGATCGCTATTTACATCGAGGGTAAAGCCATCTTCGCCAAAATCATGGCGTACTTCCAAAGGTCCAGCAAAATAACCGGTTCTCACATCCGAATCTGACTGAATTAATACCCGTTCAGTTCCAAATTCATTGAATGAATCGTTACTTGCTGCCCCCACACCTGTGAAGACACTCATCACTAGCGCCGATGAGAGTAATCCCATTCCCCACCACTTGCCGGTTCTTTTTTTCATACTGTTCTCCTCCTTAAAGAGTATTTAGTTTATGTAGTTCGTGATGTTCATGGCGTTAATATACATATCTGTAAAAAATTTGTAAATATTTATTTATTAAAATAAAGTTCACAATTTAATAAAAATTAAGTTAAATTACATAAAATATCAAAAAAACAACGTCATATTTAAAAAAATCGCTTGTAATTCCGAACATTACATCCAACGTAACAGTCACCTGAAGCTTCCTGACTGTCACACATGGTTCCCCCTTAGTTGCCATATCTTTTGTTGGGTGCAACAGCGAGGATTTTGTCGTTCTTTGCTGAGTATCTGTTAGGGATTTAGCATTTCGCAATTGCTGCCAAATAGGGTAGAATAGAGGCAACGGAAGGTGAGTATACAGATGACATCAGTATCAATATCCAAGCGGCTACAAACGATTGCCCGCTATTGTCCAGAAGGAGCCCGCGTCGCCGACATCGGGTCGGATCATGCGTTGTTGGCTTCTTATTTGCTTGTAAAAGGAATTGCTTCTTTCGTAATCGCAGGCGAATTGAATGAAGGGCCTTTTCAAGCGGCACAAAAACAAATACATACATTGCAGGTAAAAGACCGCGCTTCGGTGCGTAAAGGAAACGGGCTCGCGGTAGTACAACCAGGCGAAGCAGATGTGATCTGCATTGCTGGGATGGGCGGACAATTGATCGTTTCCATTTTGGAAGCAGGAAAAGACAAACTGGAAGGCGTACAACGCCTGATTCTGCAACCAAACGTAGGAGAAGAAGCGGTTCGCCTGTGGATGATAGAGAACGGTTGGCAGTTAATTGCCGAGTCCATTTTGCAGGAAGACGGCGTGATTTATGAGATTCTCGTCGCAGAACGAGGCAATCCTACCTTGCCTTATGAGGGCAAAGATCGTACACAGCAAGAGCTCCTGCGCATTGGTCCATTTCTTTGGATGGAAAAATCAGAGGTATTACAAGAGAAGTGGCTGCATGAGCATGAAAAATGGCAAAAGATCATCGTTCAATTAAAGCGTTCGGACAAGCCGGAAGCAGCAGAACGAATAAAAGAAATCGAAGCAGAAGTAAAATGGATCGATGAGGTGATCGCATGCTTGCGCACGGACAAACAGTAATTCAATATATAGAACGTCTGGCACCTAAATCGTTGGCGATGGAAGGCGACAAGATTGGTCTTCATGTAGGCACCTTGCAAAAAAAGGTAAAAAAAGTGATGATCGCACTAGACGTACTGGAATCTGTGGTGGATGAAGCAATCGCAGAGGGTGTCGACCTGATTGTGGCCCACCATGCCGTCATATATCGACCACTGAAACACCTGAGGACGGATCTCGCCGCAGGACGCGTGTTCGAAAAGCTGATCAAGCACGACATTGCGGTATATACAGCCCATACCAATTTGGATGTTGCGTACGGGGGAATGAACGATTGGCTTGCAGAAGCGGTTGGACTCACTGACGTAGATGTACTGGATGTTCTTTCACGAGAGGCTTGGAAGAAGCTCATCGTATTCGTGCCTGCTACCCATAAGGAAGCAGTGTTTTCTGCACTTGCTGAAGCGGGTGCTGGGCATGTAGGTAACTATAGCCACTGTTCTTTTCAGACAGAAGGCACTGGAACCTTTTGGCCAGGGGAAGGAACGAATCCCCATATCGGTTCGAGAGGTCAACTGGAAAAAGTAGAGGAAGTTCGCATCGAGATGATTGTTCCTGCGTCCAGGCAATCGGCTGTGGTCAAAGCAATGCTTGCTGCCCATCCCTACGAAGAAGTCGCCTATGACATCATTCCACTAGAGCAATCAGGAACTGTGTACGGAATTGGGCGTATCGGCAGTCTGCCTACACCACTGACGCTCCGTGAGTTTGCTTTGCTCGTCAAAGAACGGTTTGCCCTACATGGTCTTCGCGTAGTTGGTGACTTGGATGCGACAGTCAAAAAAGTAGCGGTAGTAGGTGGAGACGGCAGCTCCTTTGTTTCCAAAGCCATTTTTAAAGGCGCGGATGTTTATTTAACAGGAGACATTGGCTATCACACCGCACACGATGCGCAAGCGGAAGGCTTGTCGATCGTAGATGCTGGTCACAATATCGAAAAAATCATGAAGGAAAAGCTGGCAACCATCTTGCTTGAGCAATTGCAGGCAAATGGTTACGAGACAGAGGTTATTCCTTCGCGCGTGCACACAGATCCGTTCCAGTTTGTTTAAGACGTAGCAGGACCAACCTTTTGTTGCCTGCCAGATGAAGTGTAGGAGGATTTTATGTGCAAAAACTAATCCGGACGATTTCTTGTGGATTACTGACATTAAGCTTACTCTCCCCCGGCGTCGCATCAGCGGCTGGGGGCTTATTGCCATACAATGACATCAGCAAGCACTGGGCGAGAAAAGCAATCATTCAAGGTGTGCAGCTCGGTTTGTTTGAGGCTGGTCCCAATGTTCCGAAGTTTTACCCAAATCGTGACATGACGCGTGCGGAATTTCTTGTCATGGTCGATCGTCTTTATTACGGCGGGCAGTATCAGATCTATCCCCTTACTTTCTTATCCGAGCATTCGGAGTGGGCGCGGGCAGAAGGTTTTCAGGAACCGTATTTGCCGTATAAAGATGTTGATCGCCTGACGTGGATGTACAAACCGACGTTGCGCGTCTCCACGATCTTGGATAGACTGTACGGTCCAAATGCGATTCAGTATATTTTTCCTGGTGAGATGATGAATCCGAATCAACCGATCACCAACGAAGAAGCTGCCAAGATATTGCAAATGTTCACGATGTCTCCAGATAGTAAAAATGCTTGGGAAGAAGTGAGTTCCTGGGGATGGCTAAAGGGAGAAAAAACGGATCGGGTGAAGCGGGGAGATGCTGCAGTCGCTGCTGATCGCATGGTGGATTATTTCCTTCAGGATGGAATCATGCCTCTGCTGGATTACGACGGGAAAAAGTTCCCCATGGTCCCGGATATCGATGAGGTATTGCCGTTATTCGCAACCTATACAGATCCCAAAACAACAGAAGAACAGATTTATGTAGATGCGGCTGCCGCTATTCGCAGTAGAAATGATAGTGAAGAGACCTTCGAACAGTTACGCAAGCTGGCGGATTCCTCCTTCCCTAATCAAGTCGGTGTTCACTATTTATTGAGCTGGAATCCTGAAACACCGATTGAAACCAATCTCGAGGAAGCTTTTCTTGCTATCGATGCTTACTTCGAAGACAAAATCATTCTCCCGGACACACTCGGGCTGTTGAGTGCCAATGTGTATGATATTTCCTTGCAGCTAGGGAACAAGGATCAAAGCCAATACAAAAAAGTGCTCGACCGACTTGGTGCTTATGAACAAAAAGTGAAGCAAGATTCCAAAGAATGGGAATCGCTCGCCATGTATTTGGGGGCAATGGAAATCAGGAGTGGTCAGGGAGACCTGGCGATGGCACGTTACAAGCGATTTGCCGACAGGAGCCCGGAGGCATTGTTGAATACTTCCTATTATTATTTGCAGGAAGGACGCATGCAGGAAGCAGAAGAAGTTCTTGCTACGATGAAACCGAAAGCGTCAGACAGCAGAATGAATCAGCTGCACAAAATGTTGCGTCAAGAGTTCGCATCTTTAAAAGATCAGCCAGCTATTATTTCTGATTTGGGATACTCTTTGCGCCTGTTGGATAATGCCGACACCTACCAAGTGAAGGGTGAAGCGGTATTGAGTGGATTGACGTTCTCCTATACGCAGGATGTTAACAAGGAAAAACAAATAAGCAAAATATCCGGCTTTTATCAATCTCCGCAAAAGCTAATATCAGACAAGCTGCTCTCCTATACAGATGGGAAAACAAACACGCAATACTCGTATGATACGGATCGGCAGACATGGGACAAGAGCAAAACGGACAAAGTTGACTTCTTGCACGAGTGGGTTGGTGCTGTCAAGGTAGCTGATCGGGCCAAGGAGCTTCATGCACGCTACTACAAACAATCATACGGGAAGTACGACGTCATTACGGAGTGGATTCCGGGCTCTATGCTGGTAGAGAAATCAAAGAAGGTTATGCTCGGACAAGGAAAAGTGAAAGAGGTTCCCTTGTTCATGAACAAGTATTATATTGATCGAGCTAGCGACCAGATTGTCAAACATACATGGCGTTATGAAGAAATTTATGAGGGCGACGAATACGTAGCCTATTCGGGTACCGACCAGTATGACTTTACAAGCAATGTTGAATTCTCGATACCTGATGATGTTCGAAAAGGGGTGGCGCCATGAAACGAATTAGTCAATGGGCAGTAGCAACAGTACTGCTATTCACAACTGTTCTTCCCGTGCAAGCGGCAGAGTATCCTTTCGAGGAAACAGAAGAAGTGTTCCAGCATGTCATAGAAAGCCACTTGAGCAAACCGACAGCCAAACAATTGGTAAAAGGAGCTTTAGAGGTGGTCAGTGAGCAGGCCAAAGAGAAAAAACAGCTTCAGTTCAAATTTTCAGAAGAAGATGACACCTGGGATGAGTTGGAATTGAGGCTCGAAGAATGGCAGAAGAAAGGCGGGTTTGATACGCCGACGATGAACACTTGGGCGATTGATGGAATGCTTTCCACGCTGAATGACCCACACAGCGTATTTTTTACTCAAGATGAATTGCGTCTGTTTCAATCTGACGTTGAAAATCAATTCGTTGGATTTGGCTTTCGTCTGCGGCGTCAAAATGATCATATTATCATCCGTGAAATCGTTCCGAATTCTCCAGCAGCCGCATCTTCTTTGCAACGAGGCGATCAATTGATCAAAGTCAATGAGACCTCGTTGGTCGGAAAGACTTTTGAAGAAGCGTATGCTTATTTGAAGGGCAACGAAGGGACTGAAGCCGTTCTTACAGTATATCGTCCATCTGACAAACGGGAGCACCAGGTAAAGTTGAAGCGTGTCTCCATGACCTTGCCGGAAGCGGAAGGACAGATGTTTACGAAAGGCGCGGTTGGCTATATCAGTCTTGAAACATTCGGATCAGAAGGAGCTATCCAGGTAAGGGATAAGCTTGCTGAACTTTCCCGTGTGCAAAAGCCGTTGTCCGGATTGGTGTTAGACCTGCGGGATAATGGCGGGGGATACTTGTCCACAGCACGGGATATCGCGAGCCTCTTTATGGAAGAAGGCTTGCTCATGTATACCACGAATCGCAATGGGGTAGAGGTAGAGACGTGGGTACGAAATGGACAGGATATCGGCATTCCTGTGCGAATTTTGGTAAACGGCGGAACAGCTTCTGCATCTGAGCTGTTGTCGGGTGCGCTGCGTGATCATGGCATCGCCAAGCTTGTGGGTACCAAAACATTTGGAAAAGGAAGTGCCCAACAAGTTATTCCGTTGTCGGACGGTGACGCACTCAAGCTAACACTGAACGAATATTTTACGCCTAAACATACTGTTGTGAATCACGTAGGCCTTCAACCTGATATGGTTGTGGAGGATTATGGAGCACAAGTGGTTGAAGCCCTCCATTCATTAAAGGTCAATACGTGGGAACTGAGTGACGCAGAAGGCGATACAGTCATCAATGGAATTCCTTTCCCGACGGTGGATCCTCTCTTTAAACAAACGCCTCAAGGGCTGCAAATCCGAGCTGCTGTACTATCGCATTTGCTGGGGGATTCGTCCAATGGGGAAAAAGATTACGTAGCACTAGCTCCGTTTTTGAAGAAGTATCCTGCACTGAAACTGCAAACGAAAAATGGTGTCAACATCCTCACATTTACTTCGTGAGCATGGTCCCCTGTCGCTATTGGCGAACGGGGGCTTTTTCTTTTTCAGGCGTATACTCGGTCATGCAAAATCGAACACTATCAAGTGCGACTATGACTATTACGACGAGAAGGGTGGCAGCCGAATGAAAAAGGTCATACTTTTCCTGATCGACTCCATGATGCCTGATGTTCTGGAGCGATGCATTGCTGCCAATAAAGCACCGGCACTTCGGTTTTTCATGGAGCATAGCCAGTACATACCAGATTGTGTGACCGTGTTCCCTACAATGACGGCTTCGATAGATTGCTCCCTCATTACGGGGGTTTATCCCGATCAGCACAAAGTGCCGGGGTTAGTTTGGTATGATGCCGAACAGAAAAAAATGGTGAATTATATTAATGGGGCCGCTTCAATCCGAAAAATAGGCATTTCGAGCTGTGCGGGAAACGTCCTTTTTGATTTGAACGAACGTCATCTGAGCAAGGATGTAAAAACAATTCATGAGGTACTGGAAGAAAACAATCTCGTATCCGGTTCCATCAATGTTATCGCCCACCGCGGACATAAGCAGCATAAGGTGAAAATGCCGACCTTGCTGGATACAATTACATCCTTTTCCCTGCGCGAAAAAATGAGTGGTCCAACGATCATGAGTATGGGGACACTGGTAAGCCCGGCGTTATTTCGTACCGTCCCGTGGGATTTCTCCCAATCGGCTTTGGAAGGCTACGGAATTA